>JBEQAN010000220.1:3117-3416 GCA_041640315.1 Leptospiraceae bacterium | reverse complement strand
ATTGGGTTGTTTACGTAATTCTTTTGGAATTCTAAATTTTATGGGATGACCTACCCATAATACGGGAACTTGTTCTTTTTCGTAAATATATTTTTCAAACTCAAATAAAACATACATCATATCTATGAATTTTTTAATGATATTAATGCGCTTATAATTCCAAGCCCATAATTGGGGACTTACAAAATAAAATATTTGAATATTTTTATCAATTTTTTTTATTTCCTTAGCCAATCTTAAATTAAAGCCGGGGTAATCTACAAGAAATACATGTTTGATTTCTTCTTTTTTGATGATCT
>JBEQAN010000220.1:0-3107 GCA_041640315.1 Leptospiraceae bacterium | reverse complement strand
CTCTACGATTCGATTCATGAGCTTTTTTAAAAAGGGATAAGCTTTTAAAGCATCTAAAATCCCAATAACCTCCATATTTTCTATGTGCTCAATAAGTTCCATTCCTTCTTCTTTTAGCAAATTTCCACCAGTTCCTATAAACTCTATTGAAGTAAAATGTTTTAATTCTCGTATAACATCTAAAGCAAGTAATTCACCAGATTTTTCTCCAGTAATGATTAATAGCTTTTTAAATTTTTTTTTCGTTTTAATCTCTTTCAATAAACCTTGATTTTTCTTTTGAATCTTTTTCGAAATTTTTTTTCTCTTTTTTTCTGAATTCATAGAAATCTAAACCACCCACCATTTACTTTTTTAATTTTCTTTAGATCGTTTAGGGGTTCTTTAAGACTTATAATTGTGATTCCGAATTCTTTTGCTTTTCTTAAAAATTCATGTTTATTTACGACAATCGTTCCGTTAGTTTCAATTGCTAAAACATTACAACGTGCCTCCTTCATACTTTCGAGAGTTTTATTTCCAATAACTGGTATATCAAACCGCGGATCATGGTTTCTTTTTGCTACTTTACATACAACAGCTCCACCTTTTTTAAATAGCTTACCACCTCTTTTTATACATTCATCCGTTCCCTCTGCACATTCAACAGCCCAGACCACTTTATCGCCTACAACGACGCATTGACCAATATCTAAACGATTTACTTCCATTGCATAATTCATACCAAAGGCAACATCTTCTAATTGCTTTTGTGTTAATCTTGAACCATATCGACCTTCTTCTAAAAAACAATCTTCGAGATATAACGTTTGGGGAAGGACTTCAATACCATTTTTTTGGAAAATCTTTAAGAGATATAAAAAAATGGTATAATCATTTTTATTATGCATACGCGCTAATAATAATATTGTCCTTAAATCAAACTTGGGATTCTCGTAAATGATACTTTTTGGGATTTTACCTATAGAAATGACTCGATCAACTTGAAATTTTTTTAAACTTTTAATCACAGAACTATAAAATTTTGTAAGAATAACGGGATAGGTTCTATCTTGAAATTCCTTTGGAGGTTCTTCTTTAGTTAAAAGAAAAATAATGGGATCCTCTCCCTTCTTAATTGCTGTTCTTGCAACAATCCATGGGAGTTCTCCTTTTCCCGCTAATATCCCTAATCTACTCATAATAAATAAATTTCAAAATCTTTTTATAAACTAAAAAAATCAAATGAATTTTAACTTTTTTTCATGTATTTAAATTTTATTTTTTTGATATAGAGTCATCATTCTAAAATTTTTTGTTTTTAAATTTTTTTATAAAATTTTTTTAAAAAGTTATGTAGCTTTTTATTATAATGTTTTGAATTTAAATTATAATTTTAAGTTTTTTTTTTGATACTATTATCAATTTTACAAAGCATTACTTGACTCTCTTTCTACCTAAAAAGGTTTGTATTTATTCTTAAATACTTTAAATGAAAAGGAGTTCCTAATGATTACAATAGATTTAAAAGGAAAAGCAGCGATTATCACCGGTTCAGCTCGGGGAATTGGGAAAGCGATTGCAGAAAAACTTGCAGAGGCAGGTGCCAATATCTTAATAAACGATATCAATGAAGAAGCGGTAAAACAAACAGCAGAAGAAATTGCCCAAAAATACGGAGTAGAAACCACCTATTATGCTTGCGATATTTCTCAAGAAGATCAAGCTAATAAATTAATCGATACGTGTAAAGATAAATGGGGGAAAGTTGATATACTTGTCAATAATGCTGGTATTACACGAGATACTCTTTTATTAAGAATGAATAAAGATCAATGGGATCAAGTGATTAATGTAAACCTTACAGGAACATTTTTATGTACGAAAGCAGCCTTTAAAGTGATGATGAATCAACGAAGTGGTGTGATTATCAATATTTCTTCTATAGCGGGAGAAAATGGAAACATTGGACAAGCAAATTATTCTGCTTCTAAGGCTGGTGTGATTGGATTTACTAAGACTGTTGCTTTGGAAGGTGCTGCTCGTGGAGTTCGTTGTAATGCTATAGCGCCAGGTTTTATTCAAACTGCAATGACAGATGCAATTCCCGATAAAATCAAAGAAAAAATGATTGCATCCATTCCTTTAAAAAGACCCGGACAACCTGAAGATATCGCAAATACCGTTTTATTTTTGGTTTCTGATTTGTCTTCGTATATAACTGGACAAGTAATCGATGTAAATGGTGGTGGTTTTAGACCAAATTAAAAAAATTTGTAAGATGAATTTAATTTTAATTGATTTTAAAATTACAAATAAAATTAGGATCTAAAAATATTTACACGAAAAAGGAGAAACCTATGGCAGATGAATTATTTCAAAAAGTAAGATCCATCATCGCTCAACAATTAGGGGCTGATGAATCCGAAATTACAGAAGATGCACATTTTATTGAAGATTTAGGTGCAGATTCTCTTGATACTGTAGAATTAGTCATGGCTCTTGAAGAAGAATTCGGAATTGAAATTTCTGATGAAGATGCAGAAAAAATTCAAACAGTTGGTGATGTAATTAAATACATAAAAGAACATCAAAAATAATTTTTTTATTAAAAAAATAAAAAAAATGAGGCCGATTTTCTTTTTATACTATATATTTTTTAATATATAGTAGAAAAAAGAAAGTTGGTCTTTTTTTATTCCTATGCATTTTTCTGATCATGTAGAAAAGATTTTCTTAACTAAAGAACGCATTCAAGAATTAAAAGAACTTTCTAAAAGATTGTCCATTCGGTTTAGAGATTATAGACTTTATGATCTTGCTTTAACGCATAGTAGTTATGCTAATGAACCGAACTCACATCGCTTGAACAATCAACGGCTGGAATTTCTCGGTGATGCAGTAATTGGATTTATTGTTAATGATTATCTCTATAGAAATTTTCATCTTAATGAAGGACAGATGGCAAGGATTAAATCCGTTGCTGTTTCTGAAAAGTCCCTAGCTAGTGCCGCAAGAAAACTTCGATTTGGACAATATCTAAAAATGAGTAAAGGAGAGAAAAAAAGTGGTGGACAAAGAAGACCTTCAAACCTTGCGGATGCTTTCGAGGCTTTTGTTGCTGCGAT
>JBEQAN010000219.1:0-3429 GCA_041640315.1 Leptospiraceae bacterium | reverse complement strand
TTGAATGTATAGTATCTGATGATGGATTCTATTTTATGGAAGTAAATACAAGAATTCAGGTAGAGCATCGTGTAACAGAAATGGTTTATGGTCTTCGTTTTAGAAATCCAGACAATCCAGAGGAATATTTTGATGTAGAATCATTAGTAGAGGCAATGGTTTTATGTGCAGTGCATGGAAAACGTTTACCACGCCCTGAGCGATATTTAAAAAATCTAGCTGGTGGAGAAGTTCGACTTAATGCAATGAATCAAGCCTTAGAACCTCATGCAGGTGGCATTATAGAATATTGGTCTGATCCAGTGGAATATGAATTAAGAGACGATCAAGGTATTGGGATAAAAAATCCAGATACAAAAGCTTTCATTCATTATCATGTAGCTGGTGCTTATGATTCCAATATAGCATTAATTGTTTCTTATGGAGGTTCCAGAACAGAAAATCTAGAACGATTAGGAGATATTTTACGAAGAATGGAACTTCGCGGAAGTGAACTTTCCACTAATAGAGAATTCCATATGGGGATGATTTATTTCCTTTTAGGTTTAGATTCGATGGCTCGCCCCGATACAAAAATTACCCTACCATATCTTGCAGTAGTCGGTCATCTAGCTCAGTATGCCAATCAAATTGATATAGATTATGCATGGGAACAATTAACGAAATATTATGTTGATTTTTATGGAAATAGTATATTAAATGTATTAGAACTTAAGCTAACCCTTATTACTCGCCCTATCAAACTTCTATTAGGTGAACCCCATCTATTGATGGGATGGCTACGTTATAACTATAATAAAACCTTTTTAATTCAAGACAATCAAGTTTTATGGTTATTAAATCCCTTAGAAATCCTTAATGAATTATATAATTATTTACATTTAGAAGAAAGGGATGCACCCGCATCTCAAAAAATTTGGTCTCATGATTATACGTTATTACAAATGGGAAGGGAATTTTATCAAGATCTATATAAAAATTATGAGAATCTACCCAAACATTTTTATGAATTACATGAATATCTAATAGAATACTTTAGAGCAGAACAAGATAAAACCGAAATTCTCTCCGCACATTTGGGATTTTTAATTGGATTGGAACTTTTAGAAATCCCTATTCGAATTGGAATAAAATCAAATGTTTTTAAAATTTATTTAGATAAGGAAATGCATATTATTTTTCCAGAAGAATATTATGATCCAAAAACTCAAAGAGAATTAATAAAAAATTTAGCGCCACCACCAGCAACCTCTTCTGATACAATTGTAGCTCCAATGGGTGGTATGATCTACTTTAAAGAAACCCCTACCTCACCTAACTATTATGAGGTGGGTGATCATTTCGAAGCTGGCAAACCACTATTTATCATAGAAGTGATGAAAATGTTTAATAAGATCAATGCGGAATTCTCAGGTACAATTTTAGAAAAATTAGTTAAAGAAGATGGAGTGGTTGTAAAAAAAGGACAACCAATTTTTAAAGTAAAACCCGATGAAGAAATTAAGATACTATCACCTGAAGAAATAGAAAAACAAAAAAAAGTATTTACAAATGAAATTGTCTCAATTATATTAAATCAAAAATGAGATCTAAATGGATTTGCTGTTGTGTAAAATTAGATAAAGAGAAATTAAAATCCATAGTATTTAATCATAAAGTTTCTTTTAAAAAAGTCATTCAAAAGACAGGAGCTTCTTTATACTGTGGCTCCTGTTATGATGATTTAAAACAATATTTTTTTTTATTTCAATATCAAAAAAAAATTTACAAAGAAGGAATCTTTTTATTAGATTTTAAATTATGAAAACAGGACTTTTTATAGATGAATTATTTTTAAAACATGATACTGGAAAATACCACCCCGAAACCGCCGAACGATTAAAATATATCGAAGAACAATTACATAAAAAACAACTTTATAACCAATTTATACTACTTCCTAAGAGATTTGCAGAAGTTGGAGATTTAGAATTAGTTCACAATAGTTTTTATATTCAATATGTTAAAGAATTAGCAAAAAAAGGAGGTGGTTATTTAGATGGTGATACTCCAGTAAGTACCTATTCTTTTGATGCAGCACTTCTTGCTGTTGGTTCTGGTCTTCAAGCAGTTGATGAAATATTGCAAAACAACATCCAAAGCGCCATTCTTTTAGTAAGACCGCCTGGCCATCATTCTTTAAAAAGTCGTGGTATGGGATTCTGTTTATTTAATAACATTGCAATAGCAGCGCGATATGCTTTAAAAAAAGGGATTAAAAAAATTGTTATCCTTGATTGGGATGTACATCATGGAAATGGAACTCAAGATGAATTTTATAAAGATAATCAGGTATTATTCATAAGTATTCATCAATACCCTTTTTATCCTGGTACTGGAGCTCTTGACGAAATTGGAGAAGGCGAAGGAAAAGGTTTTACTGTGAATGTACCTATGCAACGTGGTAGTACAGATACTGACTATAAAAAAGCATTTGAAAAAAGAATTCTCCCTGCAATTATTGAATATGAACCACAATTGATTCTAATTAGTGCAGGTTTTGATGCTCATAAGATGGATCCGCTCGGAGGAATGGAACTTTCCACTTCTATGTACGAGTGGATGACAGAAAAAATTGTCAATATAGCTAAGGATTGCTGTAATGGAAATATTATATCGTTCTTAGAAGGTGGGTATTCATTACCAGCTTTAGCTGAGTCTGTTCAAATCCATAGCGAAGTTTTATTACATAGCTGAAGTTTATATGATAAAATATCAAGATTTAAAAATTAAATTATTCTATCTAATGGGAAAATCCTTATTCTTAATAAGAAGACGTAAACTTCATAAAAGAATTATAAATGAGAATTTTTTTTTACATCGTGTAAAGTTTGAAGGTATAAAGATATACTACTATACGAATTTTAAAAAAAAACCACCTGCGAACAAAAGACATTTAATATTACTTCATGGTTTTTTAGATAGTTCACATACATTTAGAAAGATTCTTAAGTATCTAAAAAATGACTACAATGTTTATATTATTGATCTGCCAGGACATGGAAGAAGTAAAGTTCCATTTATAAGAGAACTTTGGCAAATTTCCAGCTTAGCACGTGGTTTATATAGATTTATTTTTGAATATTTAAATATAAAAAAACCCATTTTTCTTACCCATAGCATGGGTGGTTTTTTAGTTTTTCATATGCTTCTCTACTCTAAGGAAAGAAAAGAATATCCGCATCAATTTAATTGTATATTATTTGCTATAGCACCGGGTATGCTTAAGTTTGACGATGAACTTAGAGAAAAAAATATGCAGTTATTTTTTCCAGATAGCATAGAAGATATTGATAATTTACTAAAAAATTTATTTCCTGTTTATGTACCAGAAATTCCTATATTTATTAAATATTATTTACTTCAAGAATGGAATCATATGGGAATGAA
>JBEQAN010000218.1:0-3431 GCA_041640315.1 Leptospiraceae bacterium | reverse complement strand
AAAAATTCATCCAAATCAAGGTTAAATTCATTGATAATACTTACTGGTATAAGCCTCGTACCGATGGTATCTACGGTTTTGAAAGGTTTTTGGCCTATGGAAAACAATAATAAATTCAAGAAAAAAATCGCCATATAAAGATATATTTTTTTATTTCTCATATTTGTGACCATTTTTGTTTTTTTATAAAAAAGGTAAATCATAATTCACATAAAAAACAGGTTAAGTTAAAGTTAAAGATTGTGAATAAAAAATTGTTGATAAAATTCTATAGGTGAATAAAATGAATGAGGGTAAGAACTGCTGGGCTCGAGTATTAAGATTTTCTGAGCCTCAAGAATTTCTGAGAAGGGATTTCAGGTCTGATGGTGGATATTATGCCCCCCTCTTAGGTCTGGGGAAAATAGAAGCCATCGGTAGAAAACCCACTTTATTATATATAGGCTCTCAGAAAATTTTACTCGGCCTAAGTGGTCTTACCTTCTTCTATACTTTATGTTCTTAGATAACGGGATCCCCCATTATACCTTCTTCTAATAGTTGGATTAAATGCCTTGTTTTAGTAATAACAAGTTCCTCATCCACATTTTTATTTCTTTCCATAAATAATTCATCCGCAATATTTAATGCAGTTAGAACTGCCAATTGATTGATAGAAATCTTTTTGTTTAATTGTTTTGATAACTCTCTCATTTTTGCATCCACATAATTGGCTAACATGATAAGATATTCTTCATTTGCTTCTGTACTTTTTAAAGTATAATCCATTCCATAGATTTCAACATCAACTCTGTGGATTTTTTCTGTGTTTGTTTTTTCAATATTATTTATTGTTGTTTTCATTTTCTTCTATGATTAAAAAATCATCATCTTCTAATTCAAACACCCCAATATCATCATCATCAAGAATAATATCTTCATCCAATACAATTTCTTTCTGAATATCACTAGTTTTTGTTTGTGTACTTTCAGTTAGTGGGGTTACTTTTTGTTCTTCTATGGTTTTAACTTCATCTAACTCCTTTTTTACATCAGATGTATCAATAACCTCTTCTTCATCCTCTATTAAAACTTCTTCATCTTCTGTTAAAATTACTTCATCTTCATCTTCATCTAGTACAATAATCTCTTCTTCATCTACCTCTAAACTTCGATCTACTTGTTCTTGATAATGTGCTTGCTTAACAAACCCATGTTCTTCTTCTTTTATTTCTTTGTCTACTTGAATAGATTCCTGTTTTTCTAAAATCTCTGGTTTTTGTATTGGTTTTTCTAATTGTATTTCAATTGTGCTTTCGTCCTCTTTAAGCTCAATTTCTTTATCAACCTGTTCTTCTACTATTGTTAATTCATCATTTGTTATAATATTTTTTACAGTACTTTTATTTTCTCCTACTACGTTAGAAACAGGAATACTACTTTTAGAGCCAGAGAAGGCATAATTACTTCCTTCCGCACTTGCAAGTTTTGTAAGAATATCAGAAATTCGCTTTTCAAGAATAGATTCTTTTTCTTTTAACTCTTTAAGTTCAACATTAGCTTTATCTAACTGCTCTTTTAGAATTTGAATATCTCGCTCTTTTTGTTCCACTGCATGTTTTAATTGATCATGTTCATCCCTCAATCTTTGATTCTCCATTTCCAACCGGGAATTTTCTGTTCGTAAATCTCCAATTAATTCTAAGGCTTTAACAATTCTACTTTCCAACTCATCTAATTGTTCAAGAGTTATCATGATTGCTCCTTTACTATGATATATAAAGTTATTTTATGTATTCTTGCTATTTATAGTAACGTCAAATATTTATTGATTAGTAAATAAAAAAAATCCATCATAAATGAAAAATTTTTTTTAAACATAGCTATCGATTTTTTATTAAATTTTTTTGGATAAAAAAATGAAATTTTTGAACTTTAATGGAAACTACCATTGAAGTTATAAGAATAGCCTTGAAGGCTATTCTTTATATAATTGGCAATTATATACTTTTAACCTGTTGAACTAACTGATCGAATGCTTCAGGTTGTAAATAAGCTAAATCCGCAAGGGATTTCCTATTTAATTTGATATTTGCTTTCTTCAAAAGATAAATAAACTTAGAATATGATAAACCATGTGGTCTTACCGCAGCGTTTATTCGTACAATCCATAAAGCTCTAAAATTTCTTTTCTTTTGCTTTCTTGAATTATATGCATGCTGACCTGCATGCATTAAAGTAGATTTTGCAACTCGATATAGTCTATGCCTTGCGCCTCTAAAGCCTTTTGCTAATTTTAAGACTTTTTTTTGCTTTTTATGATGGATTTTAGTCGTTTTAACTCTCATATTTGATTCTCTCTATAATATTTATAAAATTAATTCACTAAATACGGTATAGCTGGTTTAATTAATTTTAAATTAGTTTTATGAACAAAACCACCTTTTACCAATCTTCTTTTTCTTTTAGAACTTTTGTGGCTTAAATTATGGTTTTTAAAAGCTTTAGTTCTACGAATTTTTCCATTCGCAGTAACTTTAAATCTTTTCTTTGCAGAACGTTTTGTCTTTAATTTTGGCATAACTACCATCCAATAATTGAATTAAAACTAAATTTTTTCAGGATTGATTAATGACAACCTTTTTTTATTTTTTGGGCTTAGGAGCAAGGATTAATTGCATAATTCTACCATCAAGTTTAGGCTCTGATTCTACGATTGCAATATCACTTGTATCATTAGCAAATCTATTTAATAAATTTAATCCAATGTCTGGATGAGCTAATTGTCTACCCTTAAATCTAAGGTTAATTTTAACTTTATCACCTTCTTCGAGAAATTCTCTTGCTTTTTTTAGTTTTATTTGATAGTCATGATCACTTATTAAAGGTGTTAGTTTAAGTTCTCTTACTTCTATTATATGTTGTTTTTTTAATTGTTCTTTTTTTTTCTTTGCTTGTTCAAACTTCCATTTACCAAAGTCCATGATTTTACATACTGGAGGATCTTGATTAGGAGATACTTCTACAAGATCCAATCCCATATCTTCTGCTATTTTAATAGCCTCTTGGAGTGATACAATTCTTGAACCTTGACCTTCTATCACAAGTCGAATTTGATTTGATTTGATTTGCCTATTGATTCTTGGTTGATGCTCATCCTTTTTGTTAATAAAATCTTGCCGTTTTTTCATTTATCTCCTCATAATATGATTTTGTTACATTCAATTATTAATCTAATCTAATCTAAATTTATCCATCGGAAATTGTTTTGTTATTTCTAAAACTTCATTTTTTAATTTATCCTTTTTATCATTATCGTTTATATTTTCAATTAAATCACTAATGATATTTCCAATTTTTTTGAATTCTTCTATTCCTAGACCTCTAGTGGTAAGTGCTGGTGAACCAAAACGAACACCACTCGTAATCATTGGTGGATAGGGGTCAAAGGG
>JBEQAN010000217.1:0-3483 GCA_041640315.1 Leptospiraceae bacterium | reverse complement strand
ATCTTATTAGCTCCACCATCAGGAAATTCTTCCACAACAAAAATCAATGCAATAGAGAAAACATCGACTGGACATATACTGAGAGTTTCAGCACAAAATGTGGAGTTAACATTTAAAGGCTATAGAATTTATCAAGCATCAACTGAGGAAGCAGTATTAAATCTTCCACCCAATGTTGGTGTTGATTGTGGACCATTAATTGAACTGCCCAATACCTCTAAGATTTATATTATGGAAGTATCTAACGACCCCTTAGGTCTTGCAACTTTATGTACTTTTTTTACCGTATTAATTTCTGGAAATTATGTTTCTGTAAGAGCTACTTATTTTACTGGTATAGGTTATGAAGACGGGGTATCGCTTCACTCCAACGCATTAGTCATACCATAAATTCAACTTGCTTTAAAGAATAATTTAGATTTATCATTAATTAAATTTCTATAATATCGAATGAGTTGATTACTTATACCTTCCCATGATAATTTATGTAATTTAAATTTATGTTCATTTAAAATATTGTGTTTATGTTTTTTGATAAGTTCTGGATTTTTTATATAGTTTTCTATATACTTTAACCATAGTTCTTCTTCATTTAGGATATTTAAAGGCATAAGAAATCCCGTCTGATGATTTGTATAAATTTTTTTTGCTGCCCCATAATTATAAGAGATAATGGGTAATCCACTAGCGTAAGATTCTAAAAATACATTCCCAAATGTTTCTGTTTTACTCGGAAATAAAAATACATCGGATGAAGCATAAATACAAGAAAGTTCTTCTCCTTGCAATTTCCCAGTAAAAATGATTTCTGGGTAATGATTTTCAAGCTCAGATTTGATAGGCCCATCTCCCACGAAAACAAATTTGATATGATTATATTTTTCCTGAAGCTTTTTTATTACATTACATAAAAAATATAGATTTTTTTCTGGAGCAATTCTTCCAACATAAAGAAACATGATTTCATTTAGCTCAATGTTAAAACGTTTCCTTATATTGGAACTATATTTATTGGGATTAAAGCGTTGAGTATCAATTCCTCTACCTAAAACTTTGATTCTCTTGTATTGTTTTTTTAAGAGTTGTTTTTTTACTTCAAGAGTTGGGACAAGATTCAAATCACATTGGTTATGAAAGTAATTTAAGTAAATTTTAATAAATTCGTCTAAGTATTGAATATGATAAAATTTCAAATAATCATTAAAATTAGTTCTGTAATCTGCAACAACGGGTAAATTCATTTGTTTTGCAATCCATAACGAAAAAAATCCGAGCGGTCCTTCTGTTATGATATGCACAATGTCTGGTTGAAAGGTTTTAAAAGAGTCAGAAATCCTTTGTATGATAGGAATCCCCAATTTAACTTCGTTATAAAAGGGTATTTTAATATAAGGAAAAAAGATTTCTTTTAAGTTATAATCTATTTTCATATCATAATACGGTTCTTCGGGTCTTAAGATTAAGACTTCGTGGTTTTTTTGTAATTGCTTTACTAATTCAAATAATGTATTGGAAACCCCATTAATATCTGGTGGATAAGTTTCAGTTATAATAGCAATACGTAGTTTTTTATTATTTTGATGTTTGGAAAAAAACATAGAAAATATTTCATGGATACTTTTAAAAATTTTATGAATAAAATATTACAATTTGATTTTTTTTAATTCTTAAAAGTTGTTTAAATATAAAAAAAATTAATGAATGGTATTTAATAAAAATTGACAGCGAAAAATTTTAAATAATATAAACTTTATGTCTATGAATAAAAGTATAAAAGAAATTTTAAAAGAAAAAAATAGAAAAACAAATTTATTTTTGTCGCTTTATTACTGGGCGGGAGTCATTTTATTAACCATTTTTTATGGGATTCGAGTAACTCCCTATATAATTGCAAAAAAGGCAGAGGAAGTACATCGAATGGCCATTTTGTGGGGGAGAGCAATTGTAAAGTTTGCAAAAATAAAAATAGAGGTCTTTGATAAAGAAAAAGTGTATAAAGATGGACCTGCAATATATATATGCAATCATCAAAGCTTATTTGATATTTTTATTTTATATAGCTTTTTAGATGTTTCGTTTCGTTGGATGGCAAAAAAATCTTTATTTAGTTTACCAATTGTAGGACCTTCTATGAAAGCAGCGGGATATATTCCAGTTGAAAGAGAAGATAAAAAAAAGGCAATGGAGTCACTTTTTGATGCTGCTGAACAAATTAAGCAAGGAAAATCTGTCATCATTTTCCCAGAAGGTACAAGAGGAAAAATTGATGGCGAAATGCTTCCTTTTAAAAAAGGAACCTTTATTTTAGCAAAAAAAGCGAATGTTGTTTTACAACCAATTGCAATATGGGGGTCTCAATACATTATACCTGTTGAACGCGATAAATTTTTTCAAAGAGTATATCCGGGAAAAGTTTGGGCTATTGTGGCTGATCCCATTTATCCCGATCAATACAAAAATATGAATACAGAACAATTATCAGATTATATTAGAAGTATATTAGAAGAAAAGATTAAATTTTTAAAAGAAATAGAATTAAATGAAATGAAAAATCAAAACTAAAGAAACAAAAAAAAGATTTTATCCTATATATATCTTTAAATTGAATTAAATCCTAATCAATCTCTTATTCAAATTATGACTATCTTTTGATAAAATAAAAAAACGTTATAGAAAAATATTTTATTTGCTTGTCAATATATTTGTATGAATTTTTGTTTATGATATGGACTTTTCATTCCATTCTTTCGATTATTCAAAGCAATTTTCTCAAGAAAAAAGGGAGATTCTATCATCCAACATACAGAAAGATTTAAAACTGATTCCCATTCAAGAGGGGATCTATTCTAAGGAATATCAATTTCCTATTCATTATGAAAAGCTATCTTCTCTATTTCCTTTTAGTGGATTATTAGATATTTTGGAAGATTATATAGATATTACACCAGAAGAAGTATTATTTTTAGATTTAGAAGCAATTGGTTTACAATTTACTATTTCGAATTTTCCTTTTTTAATTGGTTTTGGTTATTATCATAATCAAAAATTTCATATTAAACAATATATATTAATGGATATTCAATTCGAAGAATATTACTTAAATTATATAGAAGAATTTATAAAACCTTTTAAATATATAGCAACTTTTAATGGCAAAAAGTTTGATATACCTTTATTAAAATATCGATTTAATATTAATGATAAGAATTGGAATTTCTCTTTTCATCATTTCGATATTTACTATATTTGGAAACGATTATTAAATAAAAATTTTATTGGGGGATTTAGCCAGAAAAATTTAGAGATGAAGATTCTAAATGTTTTTAGAGAAGATGATATAGATGGTTCTAAGGTTCCACAGATCTTTTTTGATTGGCAAAAATATAAAAAATATGATGAATTTATAAAAATCCTCCAGCATAATATGATGGATGTGTATAATCTATTTTTTTTATTTGTTGAAGCCTTAGATATAATAAATGA
>JBEQAN010000216.1:0-3486 GCA_041640315.1 Leptospiraceae bacterium | reverse complement strand
GCTCCAATGAGTATACCTGTAGAAAGATCGCTTTTAAGTCGTTTTAACGTATGAACTGTATAATTGACGGTTTTCTCTCGGATTTCAATGTCTGATAAGATAATCCTTTTTTGTAATTCCTTCGAAAAGTAACTAAGAATCGCTGTTTCAATCATTTTGTATCTTAACTCAGAAGGGGCATATATATTTTTATCTTTAAAAGGGGATTGATAAGTGGGAATAATATAAATTTTGTTGCAAATATATTGATTTAATACATATTCTATCGTTGCTAAATGTCCTTTATGAATGGGGTTAAAAGATCCCCCATAGATAAGCTGTTCTGTCATCTATTGACGAATATGTCCATTTCCTTTTAAAATATAAATGGTAGTTGTTAAATCTTTTAACCCCATCGGTCCTCTTACATGCATACGTTGAGTCGATATTCCAATCTCTGCTCCCATGCCCATTTGTCCACCATCATGGAATCTTGTAGAGCAGTTGATAAAAATCGCTGCACTATCAATTCTTCGTTGAAACTCATCAATTACACTAAAATCTTCTGCAACTATTCCTTCCGAATGTCCACTTCCATATTGATAAATAAAAGAAATTGCTTCATCTAAATTTGATATAACTTTTACCGATAAACGATTATCGAGATATTCTGTGCTATATTCTTTGTCTGGGTCTTCAATAGGAATTGCTTGAGGAAAAATTTTTAATGTTTTTTCGCAACCAAGCAACTGAGCTCCTGCTTTGTGTAATGCATTAAGTAATTCGAAACTATAAGGAAATTGCTCGTGAAGGATTAAATTTTCAATTGCATTACATACAGAAGGTCTTTGTAATTTAGCATTGATACTAATATCAATAGCTTTTTTAAGATCCGCACTGGAATCAATATATAAATTACAAACCCCTTTGTCATGTTTTACTACAGGAATTTTTGTGTTTGAACTTACAAAATGAATCAACGCTTCTCCGCCTCTTGGTACTGCTAAGTCAATATATGAATCTTGTTGAAGTAATGCATACATACAAGCTCGGTCGGTTTCTTCTACAAATTGAACAATGGTTTCGGGTAAATTTGCTTGTATTAAGGCTTGTTTAAAATATTGATATAAAGCAATATTTGAATTAAAGGCTTCTTTCCCACCTCTTAAAATTACAGCATTTCCACTTTTAATACATAATGCACCCACATCTATAGTTACATTAGGACGAGATTCATAGATTGTAAAAATTGAACCAAGGGGTACTCGTTTTTGTAAAAGCTCTATACCATTAGGAAGAGTATAACCCTTTATGATTTCTCCTACAGGATCTGGCAGTTTAATGATATCTTCAACAGAGCTAATGATATCTTGAATTCGCTTAGGGTCTAATTTTAATCGATCTATCATTGCTGGAGAAAGATGATTTCTTTTTGCATTTTCAATATCTAATTGATTTTGTTCTATAATATATTCTTGATTTTTTTTATTTCTAAGAAGTTCTACTAAATTATATAAAACTTCATTTCTTTTGGTAGATGATGTCTGTCGAATTATCTGAAACCCCACTTTAGATTGTTTTGCAATTTTTACAGCATAATCAAAATATTGAGTTGATCGCTTTTTGATTTCTTCAAGTTCATTTAGTTCATTTTGAAGTTGTATAGACATAATCATATTTTTTAAACTTATTTGTTTTAGTCAAGATTATTTTTTGAAGGGACTTTCTGGAAATTGAATCTTATTTCTTTGTTCTTCTAAAAGTTTTTGATTTTTTTCTATTTGTTTTATTACATTTTCAAAATTTTGTTTTTTAGTTTTTTCGAGTTGGTCAATCATCTGAAATTTTTGTTTTTCATATGTTTCCATGATAGATTTTTTTAGGGATTGAAATGTTGCTATAATCTTTTCTCCCGCTTCTAAGGTTAGTTTTTGTGTTCCATCAATACTTGAAACTTCCACCTTTCCTGTATTGACCGCAATTATAGAACTATCATTTTGTGATTCTACGTAAAATTCCGTTCCTCTAACGGATGCAACAGCAGTGGGACTTTGTATATGGAGTTTTATTTTTTTGTTTTTATCTTTGTTGACTTTTGTTAAAATTTCGCCTTCAGAAATTCCTAAGGAAAATTCTTCATTTTCTTTATCTCTTAAGAGTTTTTCAATTGAAATTTGTGTATTCCCCCCAATTCTTAACATCACACCATTGGACAGTTGTAAGTGAATATAAGAGTCTTCTTCTGTTTTAATTATATCTTTTTCTTCTAAAAGTGTATTAACCATTATTTCTTGTTTTATATTATTTCGAATTACGAAACTGTTTCCTTTTTTAAAAGTAACAAGAGCTTTTGTACTAGCATATAAACTCTCAAAACACAAAAAAGTAAAAATGTATACAAAAAATAGTATTTTTATTTGTAAATGTTTCATAAACATACCTCTGTTTTTTAATATTTAGATATTATTTTAACTAAATTTGTTCAATAAATTATTTTCTTGATTCTAATAAAATCACCATCAAATGGTTTGAACTATTAATTAATATTTTAAAATTGAAGTAATGAGGGAAAAAAATGAAAAAAAAACTACCTATTGGTATCAGTAATTTTAGAAAAATCATTCAAGACAATTATGTTTATGTAGACAAAACACAATACATTGTGGAACTCGTAGAAAGTGGGGTTTATTATTTTCTTAGCCGTCCACGTCGCTTTGGTAAATCTCTATTCGTTGACACCCTTAAAGAAGCCTTCGAAGGAAATCAAGAACTATTCAAAGGTTTATACATCTATGACAAATGGAATTGGAACGTAAAATATCCCGTCATACATATAAGCTTCGCTGAAAAGGTTTTTAGCTCAAAAGAAGAACTCCAGCAAGAAATGATAGAAATATTAAAATATAACGCAGAGAGATTAGGCGTAAATTGTGAAAATCTAAATAATCCTGCCTCTTGTTTTCGAGAATTAATCCTCAATACAAAAAAACAATACCAACAAAATGTAGTAATCCTCATAGACGAATACGACAAACCTATCCTCGATAACATCACAAACTTAGACATAGCAAAAGAGATGAGAGAAGGTTTAAAAAACTTCTATTCCGTGATAAAAGGACAAGATGCTAACATCAAATTCGTCTTTATGACTGGTGTCAGTAAATTCAGTAAAGTCTCCATCTTCTCGGGTCTCAATAACCTAAACGATATCACCATTGATAAAACCTATTCCTCCATCTGTGGTTATAGAGAAGAAGATTTGGTAAAATATTTCGGGGAATATCTTTTAGACAAAAATTTAGAAGACATTCGACATTGGTATAATGGATACAGCTGGACGGGAAACGAAAAAGTCTACAATCCTTTTAGTATTCTAATGTATTTCCAAAAAGGGACATTTCGAAACTACTGGTTTGAAAGTGGGACACCTACTTTCTTAATTGAACTATTAAAACAAAAAAAATACTACATCCCCAATTTAGAAACCATAGAAGCAGGAGAAACCCT
>JBEQAN010000215.1:0-3493 GCA_041640315.1 Leptospiraceae bacterium | reverse complement strand
AGATCATCTTTGGGAATTTTTACAGTTATTGGATAGGATCCAAGGGGTCTTCCAAGATAATAACCTGGATTTTCTTGTTCTAAGATAACTTCGCGAAGGATAGTTTTTTTAGGGAAATTTAATTTCAAATATTCATGATCTATTTCCTTTCTTATCTTATCGCGATAGTATAAAAAGCGATTATGAATTTTTTCTATAGTTTTTATATTTTTCTTATTTTTATAAAAACGTTCTAATTTTGTTTTTCGATAAACGATAACTTGTCTTATATTAATTCTTCTTATCAATAATTTACGATCAAGAAGTTTTTTTAAAAATTTATAGTTTAACTCGAAGGTTTTTTCTGATTCGCCTTTTAGTCCGTGAATAAAATTTAATCCTGGAAGTAAAATTGGTAATCCGTCTTTTCTTGCTGATCCGTATTCATTAATAATTTCAATCGCTCGTATTGCTTCTTCCTCAGTGCATTTTAAGTCATTAGATTGAATTACGACTGGGTCTACGGATTCAATACCCATTGCGGCAGTATCTCCTGGCGTATTATATTCACAGATAATTTTAATAATTTCTTTTGATTCTTCGGGATAGGTTGCTATTAAACCTGGATTGATATTATCTAAATGTAAAAGCTTTAAATCTGGTACTTGTTCTCTTATTCCGCTATATAATTTCCTTATACTTTCTGGATTGGGTCTTGGAAAGCTATTTTTAAACTGATCCATAAATGGTAGATACGTCATTAAATCTGCTTGTCTTCCTAAGCGAAAATAGTAATTTCCTGCTTTATACAATGCTTTTACTTCTTTTAGAATACTTTTTAGGGGACGAAACATGGGTTTTCCATAAAATGCCTCTGTGCAAAAGGAACAGTATACATCCCTTGTACATCCTCTATAGGTCTCGAGTTCTAAAATTAAATATGGATAGTTGGGATGTTTTTTTGTAAGAAAAGCTCCATAATAGGCGTAGGCATCAACATCTTCGTAATTGCGCTTTAAAGCAAATATAGGATATTTAGATTCATAAAATAATGTTTTAATATTTTCTTGAATTTTTCCATTTCTTGCGATTAATTCAGCATATTTCTCAATATCTCCTTTTATCAAAATTCCGCCTTTAGTAAAAATTTCCTTTTGCTGTTCTAAACTTGCATATCGAATCGGTCCTCCTATGACTATGGTAGAAAAGGGATCATTTTTTTTCTGAATTTCCAAAAATTCCAAGACTTCTTTATATGTTCCAATTTTTCCACCGAGATATTTTCCTGGCACGGTTGTGCCAGTTATTAAAAATATGACTTCGTATTCTTTCGCTAATTGTTTTTTATTACTTCTCCATTGATCTACTGTTAAATAATCTATGTCTTCTTCTGATATTCCTGCATACACTAATGCTCCAGCTACATATCTACAATAAGGCGAAAGATATGGTGGAACACCAAAACAAGCTGGTTCATCCACATAAAAATCTAATATCAGTATCATAATCTTTCCTTTTGATATATATCAATTTTTACTTTAATACTTTACAACTAAAAAAATTTAAAAAAGTTAATACTAATTTTTTAAATTAGAAAAAAAGCGATAAATCTATTTAATATGTTTAAAAACAAAAAAAAAAATTTCTTAATATGTTTTTTTATATTTATTTTATCAAAATTAGCTTTCAGTCAAGAAGTTCCAAATAAAAATCAAAACAAAACAATTCCTATTAATACAAATATAAAACAAAATTATCAAACTGATATTCAAAAAAAAGCAAAAATTATTATAGAAAACGTAGATACAACAATATTTCTTAAAGGCGAAGAGCAATCAAAAGGAGTAATTCGTTTTTTTGGTCGTATCAAAGTTACTTTAAAAAATGGATATTTATTAGCGAATGAAGTTATTATTGATACTAATAGAAGTGAAATTTTTGCTTTTGGAAACATTGAATATTTCGAAGAAAATGCATACATTACTGTAGAAAAAGTAATATATGATTACGAACATGGTTATGGGATTTTTTATAATGCAAAAGGATATAAAGATCCAGTCTATTTTACTGGTTTAGATATAAGAGGTTTAGGCGAAAATCGATTTGAAATTAGTGATGCCTTTTTTACTTCATGCTCCGAAAAAAAACCTCATTATCATTTTTCTGCCAAAAAGGTATTTTTATTCGAAAATAATGAAATTTTAGCAATAGGTGTATGGTATCATATAGGTGGTGTTCCATTAATCCCTTTACCTTTTTATTATTCTAACCCATGGGGGACTGGAATCATTACACAATTTGGTTATAGTAATATTACGGGATATTTTCTGTACAATACTTATCAATTCAGTATACCAGAAGCTTTTTTTTATGAATTTTTACCTATTGCTTATCGATTTAAACTGGATTATTACGAAAAAAAAGGGATTTATTCTGGTATAGAACTTTATCGATTTTCTCCTATATTTCGTTATACTATTGACCTTGGTTATGCAGAGTTCAAACGATATGAAATCATTCAAGATATAAGAGAAAAAAATACATTAAGAACAACTAATAAAATTTTACAAAAAGATGGAACTTACAAGGAAGAAATATACAAATGGAACAAAATCTTTAGCTTATTTTCTTATGATAATTTTGATTCTAATAAAAATCGCACTCAAAAATTATCTCTTAAAATTTTGAATAATTCTCATCGCTTATTTGAATATGAATTTGGAGTTCGATATATACCTGATAGTACTCTACCAGCTCTATATAAAACCACTGAACCTGGAAGAGGTATAATACAAAATCAAAATGAATATGTTTTATATTATAATGATAGAATAGACGACTTAACTATCAATTTTACAGCTTCAAGGTTAAAAATATGGAGAGAATCTTCAAATTTTAGTGATTCAAAATATATACCAGTTCAGGATATACTACCATCTTTAGATATAGAAAAAAATATTTTCCTTGGGTATGCTTTTACCATACCTTTTTATTGGGATCATCGTTTTCATTATGATTCATATAAGATATATAACGATAAAAAACCTTATTATACAATTCATACGACAAGATATGAGACTGATGTAAGAACGTATCTTGCTATTTATCCTTTTTTTAGTTTTTCGCCAATGTTTGGATATGGTAGTCAGAATGTTTCACCTATTCAGGAAAATATTTCCAACGATGCATTTAACGATTTAAAAATATACACTAAGAAGCAATCATATGAATACAGTTTTTCGAAACATCAATTGATATTCGGACCATCTGAAGTTAACTTAGAGTTAAATTATACAAGGAAAGATACTTTTAAAGAAGAGTTATTAGATACAAGTATTGTGAATGTGAATGGTTTTAATAATCGTCAAAAAATCAATGAAACACAAGTAAAACTAAATTTTTTCTTGGTAGAATATTTTAATTTAACAGCAGAATCCATTTACGACCATAGAAAATACGAATTTGATAGACCCTACTTAGAACGATGGACATATCCTATTATAAGGACGGAACT
>JBEQAN010000214.1:0-3504 GCA_041640315.1 Leptospiraceae bacterium | reverse complement strand
CTATAAACAATTCCTATAAGAAACTTCATCAAATTAGCATTTAGAGAAAATAATTTAACATGATTTAAATTCAAATTTTCGAAAAGATATCGATAGAATTCTTTTACAGTAATATATTCATCTCTTAAGTTGAAAACCTGACCTTTAATTTTTTTATCTGGCATTTTTTCTATAATCGTAAAGATAGTATCATTTAAGTTTTCTATGTATAATAAATTTAAAATTCCAGAACCATGGTTAGGTAGTGCAAATAATAAGCGTTTTTTTAAATGAATAGGTCGAACAATCCATGGTTGGGATTCAATCCCAATAATGTCGCCCGGTCTTATTATAACTAAATTAAAATTTTTATGATTGTTATATAATTCTAAAAGTTTTTCCTCTCCTATAATTTTTGTAACACAATAAGGATTTTTCGTTTTAAGTACTTTTTCCTTTAAAAGAATCGCATCTTCCTCTTTGACCATAAAAGGATAATCAAAACCATAAACCATCACACTAGATAAGTGAATAAAGGCTTTTACATTATGTTTCATTGCTAACTCTGCAAGCTTTAAAGTTGCATCTACATTTATGCGATAAAAATCATCCATGGAACCATACTCTTCTACTATTGCTGCGGTATGATAAACATAATCAATCTTATGATTATCAAAAATGCTTTTTAGTAAAGATTCATCAGTCGTAGAACCATTATAAACTAAGATCTCTTTACTAATTGATTCCAATACTTTGCACTTACTGGGCTGGATTTCTAAGGCAACTACATTGTATTTTTTCTTTTTGAGAAGATATTCAACAAAAGATTTACCTACAAATCCCCCTGCACCAGTTATTAAAACATTTTGTTTTTTCATAATAAGAGCTTAAGGAATTTTAACATAAAAATCTGTCAATTTATATATGGAGTTTTTTTTTAAAGAATGAAAATGAAGTTAAGATTTGCTTCTTTTCTTTATAATAAGACTCATAAAATCTTCTTTACAAGTTAAATTATGATAAAAAAGTGTATATATGACAGAAGAAGTGAAAACTCAAGAAACACAACCAGAGCAACAAAAAGCTCCAGTAAAATACAGGTTTAAAAAGAGAATCTTAGAGGTTAAACCTTCTGAGATTGATTATAGAAATCCAGAAGTACTACAACGTTTTATTTCTAAAACAGGTAAAATCTTACCAAGAAGAATGACTGGTGCTTCTGCTAAATTACAAAGAAAAATTGCTAAAGAAATAAAAAGAGCAAGGATGGCAAATTTATTGCCCTTTACAAAAAGATAGTTTTTTTATTTTTTAATTTATTTTAATTATAAAAATACACTAAAAAATGAGAGAGAGTATAAGGTAATCCTATGAAAACATATGAATACATCTCCGTGCTCCAGGGGGATCAAAAAGAATATCTGGAGCAACTATACGAGAAATATATAAAAAGTCCCGAGAGTATCCCACAAGATTGGAGAGTGTTATTCGATTCCCTTGAATCAGAGGTTGTAAAATCAAAACCATCAATCTTAACGCAAGAAATTCAGCCAGAAGATCTACCAGAAACATGGAAAGATGGTGATCTCAATCTAAAAGTCCATAAGTTAATCCAAGATTATCGAAGACATGGACATTTTAATTCTGATCTGGATCCCCTTAAATTAAATCCTAAAAAACCAAAAGAATTTTTTGACATTCAAAAGTATGGAATAAGTACTGCTGATCTTAAGAAAACGGTTCAAGTAAGTATAGCAAATCAACCCTATGTGGATACTGTAGAAAATATCATAAAAAAAATGGAACAAATTTATTGTTCAACTACTGGTTTTGAATTCTTCTATATAAGGGATGATGAAAAGAGAAATTGGCTAATCAATCGAGTGGAATCTGATGAATTTTATAAGCCACTCCCAAAAGAAATTATCCAAATCATTTACGAAAAATTATATAGTGCAGAATACTTTGAAAAATTTTTATCGATAAAATTTCCAGGGAAAAAACGTTTTTCCTTAGAAGGTGGTGAAAGTTTAATCCCAGCGGTAAATTTAATTATTGAAGAAGCAGGTAATTACGATGTAAAACAAATTGTAATTGGAATGGCACACAGAGGCCGATTAAATGTGCTTGCAAATGTCATGGGGAAAGATCCTGCGCAAATATTTGCGGAATTTATTGAAAATGTTTCAGAAGATTTACTGTTAGGTGATGTTAAATATCACTTAGGATATTCAAAAGATTATAAAACATTAAATCAAAAAACCATTCATCTTAGCTTAGCTTTTAATCCGAGCCATTTAGAAGTGATTAATCCCGTTGTAATGGGATCCGTACGAGCTAGACAAACCTTAAATCATGATGCAACTAGAAGAAAGCATTTCGCTTTACTAATTCATGGTGATGCAGCTATCGCTGGTCAAGGAATTAATTACGAAATGATTAACATGGCTAACCTATCTGGTTATACCATTGGTGGCACCATTCATATTGTAGTGAATAATCAAATTGGTTTTACAACAGAACCAAAGGATGCACGTTCTACTCCCTATGCGTCTGATATTGGCAAACTTTTACAAACTCCAATTTTTCATGTCAATGGCGACGATCCAATTGCAGTTTATAGAGCAGTTAAACTCGCTATTGAATTTAGACAAACTTTTCTTACCGACGTCTTTATAGATTTAATCTGTTTTAGAAGATGGGGACACAATGAAACAGATGAACCTACTTTTACTCAACCAATCATGTATAAAAAAATTAAAGAGCATCCTGGAACATTTGCATTATTTGAACGATCAGAAGATGCAAAAATCTTAAGCGATGATTTAAAAGAAAAAATCAAAAAAGATATTGCAGAAAATCTGGAAAAAGCCTATCAAAAGCTAATTCAAGAAAATATAAAAATTCATATTGAAACCTTAACAGGTCAATGGAAAGGATTGAAAAAAATTGATTTTCAGAATGAACCAGATACATCCGTTCCATTAGAAAAATTAAAATATATCACAGAAAAAATTACCACCGTTCCAGAAGATTTCAATATCAATCCTAAATTAAAGCGATTATTTCAAGAAAGATACGAAATGATTTTTGAACCAGAAAAAAGAAAAATTGATTGGGGTATGGGGGAACTTCTTGCCTATGGCTCTTTACTCTTAGAAGGAACACCTATAAGAATCTCTGGACAAGACTGTAAACGCGGAACGTTTAGCCATCGACATGCAGTCATATTTGACATGAATACAGGGAAGGAATATTCACCGCTACAAAATTTAGATCCCCACCAAGCAAGTTTTGAAATCGTTAATAGTTTACTATCGGAAGAAGCTGTACTTGGATTTGAATTTGGATATTCCTTAGCAGATCCATCTACTCTCGTAATTTGGGAAGCTCAATTTGGGGATTTTGCCAACGGTGCACAAGTAATTATTGATCAATTTATTAGTAGTTCTGAAGCAAAATGGCAAAGAATGTCCGGTATTACTTTATTTTTACCCCATGGATACGAAGGTCAAGGACCAGAAC
>JBEQAN010000213.1:0-3511 GCA_041640315.1 Leptospiraceae bacterium | reverse complement strand
TTTCTATTAATCGATCAGCAATTCGCTTTGCTTCGATTGCTGTTTCCACTTGATTTACAATTAAGTGGATTTTTTTCTCGGTTTTATTAACAACAATACTTTTTATCATTCCATAGGCATCGGTAATTGCAGTTGGTTCTGGAGTCGTTATAATTAGTACCTCATCCGCAGATTTAACAAATCCTAAGACATTTTGTCCAACACCAGCCCCAGTATCTATAATTAAATAATCATATCCTTCCAATGATTCTATATCTTTTAAAAAATTTTCTCTTTGTTCATCAGTTAAATTTGCCAACTGACTGATTCCATTAGCTCCAGCAATAAAATCAATGCCATAATGGGTACTTGAAATGATTTCTTTTATTTTCTTTTTTCCTTTAAAAACTTCATAAATTGTATGTTCTGGAACTATACCAAGAACAACATTTACATTTGCAAGCCCTAAGTCTCCATCCATCAGAAGAACTTTTTTCCCAAATTTTGAGAGTAAAATTGCGAAATTCACAGCAAAGGTTGTCTTACCTACTCCTCCCTTCCCCGATGTTACTACGATGACTCTCGTGAGGGGTTTTTTTGTTATTGTAGTTGTTCTTTCTTGATTTACTTCAGTATTATCAATATTCATAATATAACCTTGCAATGTTCTAAGTTTTGCTGCTTGGTCTGTATAAATCATAATTATTTCCTTAAAAAAATTTTCAATATTTTTTTATGTTATTAATTGTTTTATTAAATCCTCTACTTCTATTTTTAGAATATCATCTGGTACATTTTGCCCATTCATTAAAAATGAGTACGGTTTTTTAATTTTATCGGCAAGTTCAATAAAAAACCCTGAAAATTTTACTTCATCTAAACCAGTCAAAATAATTTTTTTAAAATTTAATACATTAAAAAAATCTATAAATTTTTCTATTACATCGTAACGCATCGTCGCAGATAAAACTAAATGTACTTCCTTTTCTTTGGTTGTTGAATCTATAAATTTTTTAATTTTTAGTAAACGTTCTTCATCTTTCAAGCTAAAACCCGGCGTGTCAACAAAGACAAAATCCGCATTATCTCGCAAAATCGCTTCATTAAATTCATCAATTCTTATGGGAGAATAAAAAGGAACATTCAGAATATCACTATAGATTTTTAATTGTTCTGTTGCAGCAAGCCTATAGTCATCTAAGCTAATAATAGAGATATTATAGTTTTTTTCAATTTTATAAATAGCACAAATTTTCGCAAGGCTTGTGGTTTTTCCCGATCCGTTAGGTCCAACAAAAAAGACTACCTTTGTTCCATACCTTGGTTCTAAATCCTGATCGTAGATAAAAAAATTTTTTAATTCATTAATAACAAAATCATGAAATTCTTTTGGATTTCTTTGTACTTTATCGGGTAATTTCTTTTTTAGTATTTGAAAAAACTTATGTGTGAATTCGTCAGAAAATTCTGATTTTAATAAGTTTTCTCGTATTTTCATTAAATAAGAATCAAAACTTTCTAAATCTTCTTCGATTAAGAATCGTTTTTCAACTTTCTTTTCTTGATGATAGCTATCTTCCACATGATAATCTAATAGTGCTTGGATTTCTTCTTGAGTGGGATGTTCCATTTTTAGTTCTTGTTTTTTTGTAGATTCGTTTCTACTTACATGAGTTTCTTCTTTGTGTTGCTTTTCATGAATGGAGGTTTTTTGATCTTCTAAAGATATGTTTATATCTAAATCATTTGACTTATTCGTTTGAGTTTTAACAGGACTACTAAATTCACTTAATTTTTCATTTTTTAATCGTTGAAGGGACTGTATCAAATTATCGATATCGCTTAGATCGGTATCCAGTTGTAGATTTGTTTTATCTTCTTCGTTTTTTGTTGTTTTCTCTTTAAATTTGATGGAATCATTTTGGGTAGTTTGAATATTTTGAATCTCATTTTCTTTTGTTTTAGATTCGAATAAAAGAGAGGAGTTATAATCTCTAAACCTTTCTTTAGAATCTATGTTATAGTTAGATCTTTTAAAATTTTGTGTATATAAATAACCAGTTCTATGTTGTTTGTACGGTGTTTCATCTTCTGGCACCATTACTTGAATTTCATACATTTTTTTAGACAAAAAATTTGTACCTAATATTCCTCCTTCTTTAACTTCTTTTGTTTCTAATATATAAACATTCGTGCCATACTTCTTTCGAATTTGCATCAAGATTTCTGGAATGCTTTCTCCTCTAAATTTATCGTACCTCACTGTAAGGGAATTATGTCATTTTAGTGGATATATTGGCAATATTTTTTTATCTTTTCAATGCTCCTAATAAAAAAAAATTGTGAATTATGAAACAGAGTCCCTATATCAATAAACTATACAAATTTTTGCTAATTTCATTTTTTTTTCATTTTTTGATTTTTTTGGATTGTACTTCAAGAACAGAATATATTAAAACATTTTATCAATCTCTAAACTTGGACTTATTACCTTGGGGAATATCGCCATCAGAACTAAAAAAACAATATAAAGAATATATTATAAAAGAAACAGAACAATTCTTAGAGTTGGGTATAAAAGCAGAAGTAAAAGATCAAAAACAAATTCCCGTATTAAATGAATTAGAACCACCTTTAATTTTTCGCTTGATTTGCGATTATAATAATAATCAATGCGTAATCTTTCGAATCGAAAAAATTGGCACTGAAAAAGAAATTGAAAATTATTATAATGATTTTATAAAAAATAATAATATAAAAGAAATAGATTTAAAAAAAGAAAAATCAAATGAATATATAACCGATGCGGGAAATACTATTAAAGAAAAATACAAATTATTTGAAACAAAAGATTATATTATAGAAGTTTATCTTACCAATATGATTTTTCCCGAAGACATAAAAGACTCTAAGGAAATTGTTTTAGAAGAAAACTCTGATATTGATATTAGAATTTACTCGAAAAAATATAATCCATATATAAATTTAGACTTTTTCATTAACAATTAACATTTTAGATACAAAAAACACTTGAAAGCTAAATTTTAATGAATATAATGGGATTATGGATCTTACAAATATAAATAATGTGATTGAGTTATTAGGTCAAGAGGCGGATCATTTGTTAAAATATACAGCAAAATTTCCCAAAGATCATCTTCATTTACCTGGTCCAGATTTTGTTGATAGGATCTTTATACAATCCGATAGAAACCCACAAGTATTAAGATCCTTACAGCAAATCCTCGGACATGGTAGATTGGCCAATACAGGGTATGTTTCGATTCTTCCCGTGGATCAAGGAATTGAACATTCCGCTGGTGCATCCTTTGCCCCAAATCCTATTTATTTTGACCCAGAAAATATTGTAAAATTAGCCATTGAAGGTGGTTGTAATGCTGTTGCTACTACATTTGGTGTTTTAGGTGCCGTTGCTCGAAAATATGCTCATAAAATTCCTTTTATTGTAAAAATCAATCATAATGAGCTTTTAACCTATCCTAATAAATACGACCAAATTCTTTTTGCTAGT
>JBEQAN010000212.1:0-3519 GCA_041640315.1 Leptospiraceae bacterium | reverse complement strand
TTGAAATACACTATCAACCACATCAAAGTCCCTTAGAAAATTTAATTCATTTTTATTATATTGTTAGAGATACTATATTATATAATCCCTACAATTTTAAAACCAATAAAGAGGATTATCAAGCATCCGAAATAATAGAATTTAAGAAAACCTATTGTATTCCAAAAGCAATTCTGTTTACTACGATTGCAAGAAACTTAGGATTTCCTGCTAAAATTGGTTTTTCGGACGTAAAAAATCATATATCTAGTAAACGATTTATTCAATTTCTAGGAACAGATATTTTTGCCTTTCATGGATATTCGGAAATTTATATAAAAGATAATAACGAAACCGGAAAATGGATCAAGGTAACTCCAGCATTTGATAAAGAATTATGTAAACGATTTAATGTTCCACCACTCGATTTTGACGGTAAAAACGATGCCATTTTTCAAGCATTTGACAATAGTGGAAATAAATTCATGGAATATATAAGAGATCGCGGAAGTTTTTCAGATTTCCCTTACGAATATTTAATGAATGGGATGAAGGAATTTTATCCCCACCTATGGAAAGAACATAATGTCAAATTCATTACTGGAGATATGAGAGAAGAAATATAAGTTAAATCAAAAATTTAATTCTTCTAAATACTCCATTAAAGCAACTTGATGGGGCAATTTGGAACTATTTCTTAATGATGATAAAGTGCTAGATATCCAATCTTTATTTAATAAATTTTCTCTCCTGATAAAAAGAGGCTTGATTGAATGTAATGATTTAATTTCAATAAATCTTTGTTCTTTATCATAATATAAAATTGAACTCAATTTTTCTATATCATTATAATTCAATACGTAGGATAACTCATCAACCCATATTAAACCATTATATTGCCTTTCAATAAATTCAATTGCTTTTTCAATTTTTTCAGGTAATTTCCTTAAACGATTTTCTGGTATATTTTCTTTGAAGAGTTGTTTTTTCTTTTTTGATATAACTGGATTTGTTATTGCATTAGATGAAGAATTTGAATCTATAAAATTAACGGAATCTCCCGCTGTTGGTTTTTGAGGTTCGCTTTTCCCTAAAATAAATATATTAAAAAGATTTAATATCCATTCTATCAAAATCTGAAAGAATGATTTTTTATTTTTTTTCTCTTGCTCTTTTTCCCATTCCCTAATCGCTTTCAATAATAAGGTTTGTTCTTTTTTTAACAAATCTGGAATATTTTTATTATCTTTGATTACAAAATCATAAATTCCATTTAAGTATCCAGAATTCTTCAACATAATATGGATAAAAGATCTTCGATTTCGATTTTCAATAAAACAACGCGGAATATTATATTTATAAATTAAATAATAACCCTGCTCTGAGGGATTTGTTTTAATAGAATATACTAAGATTTCTTGATTTTGTTTTGCTAATTGGATAATTTTTTTTAAATATTCTTCTTTTTGAATATTTGGAAAAACAGCTCTTACATATTTAGGGATTTGTATATTTTGATTTGAAACATAAAAAAGATCAAAATTCATATTCAAGTTTTTTAAAAATTCTGCTAAGCTAAACCCAATAATTAATTCTTTTTTGGTTTCATTGAAATTTTCTATAGTTTTATTTAAGTTCTCGTAAATCTGAAGAAATCGATTGAGTCCTGGCCATGTATCTTCTGATTGTAAAGAAGGATGTTTGGAAAATAGCAAAAATAAATTATCAATACTAAGAGAATCCCAATCTTCTTCGGGGGAAAGAAATTTTGCCAGTTGAATTAAGATTTTTGTTCCCGCATCGTATAAAATTTCGACATGATTTTTTTTTATTAGAATTTCATTTTCACTATCGTATTGAATGTATTTTTTTAACGTAGGGAATAAGATATGATAATCTTCAGCTAAGGTAAGAAGTAAGGGATAGGTATTTTTATCCAATAGATATTGTTTTAAATCTTCCGAAAATTCACTATTATCGATAAAATATTCATAAATTTCTTTTGATGATTTAGTTAATTGATTCAATATAAGACTAATTTGTTTTTTTCTTAAATCATAAACTTCTAAGATAGATTCAATAGAGTAAGTATTAAATCTTAATATCATATCTAAGATTACATTTCTTGAAATATGATTTGAAAAAATTATATTTTCTTTAATTCTATGTTCCATTAAATCCAAATTACTAATGTAATTATTCTCCTGATTGTATAAGAATTTTATAATAGATATAATTGTATATTCATCACAAATTTTTTTTATTTTTTCTGAATCTTCGATTTTTAATGACATGGGACGTATAAGAACCGTAATCTTCTTTAAATTTCCATCTTGAAAAGTAACATAGTCATATAATTCTAATACACTTCTTTTTTCTAAAAGAAGAGCTATGTTATAATCGATATGTTTTAAGCTATCCAAAGTTCTTAAACTTAAAGGAGAATAAGACATAAGAATAGTGGCGCTACTTGCTTGCTCAATTAGTTTTATATCTTTTTCTACAGAAGGATTTAGACCAATCAATGCGGAGCTTAGTTCAAATGATGATAAGTAGTCTTTCATAGCTACTAAATTTCATTAATTATATACGTATTTTTCCTCTATAACATTAACTTTTTTTTCTTTTAGTTCTACATAAATGTGGTAATGTGCTTTGTTTCTCCTTTTTCCAAAAATTCGTGGAACTTTTGCGGGATTGACAAAATAAGTGCCATCATGCAATAATATAGATTTTCTTGTGAAGTTATGATTTATATTTTGGTTTTGATAAAACTTGATAGCTTTAGACGATAATCGATGATGCATATGACCAGCCACTACTAAGGGCACTTCGAGTTTCTTGGATTTAACATACTTTATAATTTCATAAAAATCCCAATCTCCAAAATCCCCTATCTCTGGTTTAAAATCACAACCCCATAAATCCATAGGTTCTTTACTGATATTAGTAGGACCATTATGTCCCAAAAATATGACTACCTGAAGTTGAGGATTTTTTTGGTAAAAATCATCAAAAAGACTTTTCATTTTTTGCAATGAAGATTGAAAATCCAAAACAAAATATTCCTGTTTTAGATAACTCGGATATCCAATTCTTTTACCACCAATCGAATGAGGTCTAACTAAAAAAATTGCAGTATGGGAATCCAATAAATGAATCTGATATCCACCACAAACAAAATGATTTCCAAGTTTTTGTTCAAGACTTTCTATTCTCTTTTTTATAATGGGTATTTTTTCTTCATCGACTTTTTGAAAAGAAAATTGAAAAATCTCACTAATAACTTCAAAAAAAGAAAATCCATCATGATTTCCCCATATTAAAAAACATTTTTTATTCAATTGATTTAAAAAATTATAAAATTTTTTTTTAATATGAAAGAAATCTGCTAAATCACCAGTAAAAAGAATGTAATCGTAATCACTTTTATTAAAATAATCTACATCAAATTCATCAAAATAACTATGAATATCTCCTAATAAAGCTAACTTCACAATAACATAATCTAAAAAAAAATTATCATGTCAAGTTTAAAGA
>JBEQAN010000211.1:0-3524 GCA_041640315.1 Leptospiraceae bacterium | reverse complement strand
TACTCTGGCGGATTAAAGATTTATACAACTTTAGATTTGGATTTACAATTAATTGCCCAAGAAGAAATGAATTATACTTTAATTGAAGCGGATAAAGTTGGAAGGGTTCATGCCTTAGAAGGGGGTAAAACAGGGGTGGATTTAAGTTTGTTTGATATCCATAATGTTTTTTCCATGATTTTACCCATAGGGGAACCACATATTACCCAACCAACACCCAAGCAAGTTTTAAATTTATACTTAGAAGATCATTTATTGGATAGTTTACAATTATTGACATTAAGTTTTCCTACAAGTAATGAATATAGTGCTTTTGAAGAAGTACGAAAAAGAACCTTGAGTTTTTCTCATAATTTACATGTAGAGGGTGCCTTGATAAGTATAGAACACACAACTGGTGGGATTAAAGCAATGATTGGTGGAAGAAGATTTTCTTCAACGAATCAGTTCAACCGGGCATTGTTTGCTAGACGACAACCTGGAAGTGCCTTTAAAATCTTTGTTTATGGTTCCGCCATAGAATATGGTTTTATAAATTCAATGTATCCTTTAAGCGATACCCCCATTCAAGTGATCTCCGATGATGGGACAGTATGGTCACCTATGAATTATGGGGGTGAATATTATGGATTAGTACCCGCAAAACTGGCGCTTTCATATTCTTTAAATCCATGTTCAGTGGATTTATATTTTAAAATCGGACCTTATCCCATTATTGATTTTGCTAAGAAGTTGATGAAGATTACAAATCCTTATCGTTTAAGAGCAGAACCATCAATTGCTTTGGGTTCCAATGAAATTACTCCAAAAGAACTAGCAGTTGCAACTTCCATCATCGCTAATAATGGAAAAGAGGTTATACCATATGCTATTCGGTATGTAAAAAACGCAAATGATGAAGTAATTTATAGTCAAGAAGATATTGTAAAATATAACTTAGCACAAAAAGTTCTCAATGGAGAAATTCAAGTTATACATCCTGGCACTTCTTATATACTAAGAACAATGCTGCAAGATGCTGTTAATAATGGAACGTTAAGAATGGGAATTCGAGAAATAGGAAACTTTAAAGGGGATTTAGCGGGAAAAACAGGAACAACTTCAAGTTGGTCAGATGCTTGGGTTACTGCTTTTAATCCAGATTTTACCTTCACATTATGGTTTGGATTTGATAGATCCTCTATTACCCTCGGTCCCGGACAAGCGGGGGGAAGTGTTGCTGCCCCAACACTCGGAAAAATTCTCACGAGGTACTATAAAAAGATCCAAAAAGAACCACCTAGTTTTAATCCAGAGAAACCAGATGATGTGATAGAAGTAGGATGTGGGTTAGCATTAAAAACATTCAGTCAAAACTCTTATAGTTCACAAAATAAAAAAACTTCAGTAAATGAATACATTTGTTCTATTGAAGGTAAAGTGCAAAGTCAAGAGGATTTAATTATGCAAGAATTAAATATAAAACCAGAAGATTTAGGTATAAAAGATAAAAAGAAAATTAGATTTCAGGACTAAGAGGTAAAAGATGAAAAGTAAACAAATTGGAAAAGAAAAATTAAATACGGATTTAGCGAAGTTATATTTAAAAACCTTAGAAGAAAATAAAAAATTTCAGTTAGGTGAGCAAGTTTATGTGATTGTAAAAGATATTAAAGATCAAGAATATATCTTTGTTGAATCTGATATTGGTATAGGTATAATTCCACGAAATCAACTTGTGGATGAAGATAATAATTTAATGGTGAATACTGGAGAGACCATCTCTGCTTTTTATATTGGCACTAAAAACGGAGAGCATCATTTTACTACTGTACCCATGGGGGGATATAGTAAACTGATTCTTGAAAATGCAAAAATGAATAAAATTCCTTTGAAAGGAAAAATAGAAACTATTTTAGAAAGTGGTTATCATGTTCGAATTGGAGAGGAGTTAACCTTTTGTCCTAAATCAAAAATGGGTAAAGATGTTCAAAAAGGAATGGTGTTATATTTTGTAGTTATTGATAATTCAAAAAATTCATATATTGTCTCTCATACAGATTATTTACAAATCCAAAAAGAACAACACAAAAAAGAACTCGTCCAAAAATTAAAAATTGATTCTATTGTCTCTGGCAAGGTAAAAGCTTTCGTAAAAATGGGGGTTGTAGTAGATTTAGGATATGATATAGAAGCATTTATACCCTTAAGTGAATTGTCTTATAAAAGAGTAGAACATCCTAATGAAATTTTAAAAATTGGGCAAGAAGTTCGTACGAAAGTAATAGAAATAGATTGGAAAGAAGACAAAATCATTTTATCATTAAAAGAACTAGAAAAAAATCCATGGCTAGGACCTCTTCCTTTCAATAAAGGAGAGATTCTTGATGTAAAAATTCTTCAGGTTAAAAAGAATAGTTTAATTGTTTCCTTACCAGAGCGATTCACTGGTATAATCCCCCTAAGGGAAACCAATATTCCAAAGCAAAGACAATTATTTAAAGAATTCCAAAAAGATCAAGTCATAAAAGCCATGATAATTGAAATTGATAGAGAAAATCAAAAAATTGTACTTTCGATTAAATCTGCTAACGATTTCTTTGAACAGTTAGAATATAAAAAATATATTGAAACGTCTCAGAGTGATGATTCAGTTTATTTAGGTTCTATTTTATTTAAAGATGAATGATAAATTTTTATATTTAGCTATAAACTTTATAAATTTTATAAAATTTATTAAATATCTCAATGAATATTCTCATTGATATCATTATTATTCTTTTTTTTAATTTTCTTTTTCTTTGGTTATTGTCATATTTAAAAGTTCCAGAGATTATTAGCCTTTTAATTGCTGGGGTGATTATAGGACCTTATGGAATTAGAATTATAAAAGAAATGGAGCATATTGAAATTATCTCTGAAATTGGAATCATCTTATTATTATTTACGATTGGCATTGAGTTTTCTTTTAAAGAATTAAAAAGACATAAAAAAGATATTCTGATCGTAGGATTTTTACAGGTTTTTATAACAATATTATTTATAGCAATATTTTTTTCTTTTTTTTATGATATATTCATAAGTACATTGTTTGGAATAATAGTAAGTATCAGTAGTACGGCAATTGTTTTAAAAATTCTAGATGCAAATAACGAAATACAATCTCCTTATGGGAAAGTCATTATTTCTGTTCAAATTTTTCAAGATTTAGTATCAATTATATTTGTTATGATTCTTCCATATTTGAATAAAATTGATAGTAATAATAATTTAATATCTTTTATCAAAAATTTTGACTATCAATCGTTTACTTTAAAATTACTTTCAATTATAATATTGATTTTTATTTTATATAAATACATTATCCCTTTTGTATTGTTTCAAATTGCTAAAGTTCGAAATAAAGATTTATTTGTACTTACGATTATAACCTTTGTTTTTTTTATTGCTTTTTCTACTTCTCAACTTGGTTTATCCGTTGCATTTGGTGCTTTTCTTGCTGGTTTACTCATTTCTGAAACACCTTATAGTCACGAGTCCATCAA
>JBEQAN010000210.1:0-3539 GCA_041640315.1 Leptospiraceae bacterium | reverse complement strand
TTAAAATATACGGAGCATCTACACTGATGCCCATAGATTCTACTTCTGCTAATGTAATCTTAGATGGGGCAAGATAAAGATTTTCTACATTTGTTTTTATAATGATATCCTGAATTTTTAGTCCTTGTGTAAATACATTATATAATGTTTTTTCGAGAGAGTCGGGATTGGTAAAAATACCAGTGGAGTTTGCTTGTGGATCTATGTCAATTAATAATGTTTTAAAATTTTTTTTTGCTAGTGCACACGATAGATTTATTGCTGTTGTAGTTTTCCCTTCCCCACCTTTTTGGTTTGTTATTGCTATAACATATTTATTATTATTGTTCACAAAGTAAAAACAATTGAATTTACTATATTGACAATCATTTTTTGAAATATATTTCAAAAATAATATTAAAAATATTTTATTTTAAAGGATTAATAAATTCTATAAATGATTTAAATAATATGAGTGTCGGATGTCCGACATTATTGCTGATAAAAAAATAGTTTAAATTATTATTAAATTGTTTAAAAAATTTAAAAAAGGTCGGATGTCCGACTTTTTTTAGAGATATCGATAATGAATTAATATATTTATGGTTTTTATTTAATAGATTTTTTTATGGAAAATGGAATTATTCTTAATGTATATTTTTTTATTTATACAGTTTTTTATAATTATTTAGTTAAAGTATTTTAATATAATTATAAATAGTAGAATTATTATTTTTAAAATGTTTAAGCGGGATTTTATATTTGTAAAAATTAATTTTTAATTTATCTAAAATAATTCTATTATTTATAAGAATGAAGTCTTTCTAAGGTATAGAAAAGAATAATTTTTTTGTATATTTTTAGTTCTAATACATCTTAAAGTAATACTTCTTTTTTAAAACTTAAATCGTTTGGTTTTAAAAATTCAGTCGTTTGAAAAAATATTTTTATTATAATTTACTATTGAAACATCTGCACATAAAAGAAAAATTTTAATTTCTAAAATTAATTAAATTTATGGTATTATTATATATATGATATTATGATTTATGAAATAAAGGTATTATTATAACAATAATAAAAAATACAATCAAACTGTAAAATGTTTTTCACGATGCACTAAAAGCTATATTATATATATATACTTATATATTTATACTATTTTAATTTCAATTCTATTAGCATGTAAAAAATACTCCTATTACAAGATTAAAATTACTTTTTTTAAAGTATTTGTTTTTATGAATAACAGTAATCAATATGAATTTAAAACAATTAAAAACTCAAGAAGTGTAATGATATTATAATTTTTTGTAAGAATAGTGAATTAATTAAAAAAAATGAATCAAAACCTAATAATAAACTCTTAACTGTAAATACACCAATTCTTGAAGGATCATAAATCCAGACCTTTTTTATACATAATTATGTAAGAAGATGACCTCTTGTTGTGTATCATTTAATAATAATTTTGATATAAGAAAATTAGTGATAGAGTCAAGATTTTTATACATATCCCAATATAACATAATTCTTAAAAAACTCATGGATTATTCGAAAGAAAACCTTATATGATATAAATTACCACAATAGAGTAGATTAATAGTAATCCAGTATATTTTATATATTCTTGTTGTGATATATAATGATTTGTGTTCGTTTTTATATCAATGTTTTTAGTTCTATAATGATATTTTAAATATAATATAGTTTTTAAAATATTACCATAAAATCAATTTATTGCAAAATGTTTTAAATATAGAAAATGTAAATTAATAATTCTTTGTTTATCTTTAGCTTTGGATCTTATATTTTGTTCTTTCATATAGATTTATATATCATTTTTTTTATTGTTTACTAAGGTAATATTGATTTTGAAATCATTCAAATGAAAATTTTTGATTTTATTCTTCTAATAAATTATTATAAATTTTTTATAAAAAAACCTTTATTTTTATTAAATAAGATCATATTCTAAATAGGTTTAAGTATTCAAAGAAAGTGAATCTTTAAATTGTTTTAGTTTATAGGTAAGGTTATGATATTTTCAAAAATGAATATATAATATTAATATTTTTCTAAGATAGATTTAATATAGATTTAATATTTTGTTCATAGATAAATTTACTTTTTAAAGTTTTTAATAACAGTTAAACTCTTAGAGTTCATACAATGAATGGTTTTTTTAGTCTATTATTAAATCTATCAAATAGCTTTCGAATTATATTCTTTGATTCATCGAGCAAGGAGAAATTTAGAATTTTTTTCATTAAAACTATGCTATTTTTCTCATTCTTTAAATTTGTGTAAATCACAAATACATAAGATCTTTTTTCTACAAAACCATTTTTTTAAGAAATTTTAGAGATTAATAAAGATTTTATGTTTAAATCATTTTCGTATATTTACGTTAAAGTGTTGTAATACTTTCAAATCCTATATTTTCGAAGAATATTTTTTCATTTAATTCAATAAAAGCTATTTTTTATTTCTTTTTTATAATGCCCATTTGTTTTTAATTAATATTTATTCTAAAAATTATTGGAATTTATTTTTAATATAATTCATTTTATATGATTAAATATCTATTTCTTACTTAGAGATTGAATTTTTTTTTGATATGTTTTATTTAATCAATAATAAACAAATTTTTAAATAGAGTAGGGGATATTGGGATATTTAAAAGTAATAAAATTTTATAAAAATAATTTAATATTATTACATTTATAATTTATTATGTCGATAATGAAAAAAATGGAAGATTTTTTAAATGAATTACAAAATAAAATTTGTACTGGTAAAAAAGAATCTATATTGAATAAATTAAATTTAGAATATGCCTTATTTTATATTTCAAAAAAAAAAGAATTTAGTTTAATTAGATCTAATGGAATATTTCTTAATAAAAGCATCATTGAAGAATTAGAAGAAAATTATAATTTATGGGAAGATGTTTTCGTAAAAAAAATATATAAGTTTAATTATAAAAATATTTTGTATATAGTCATGATTGATAATCCAGTTGATATTAAATTCTGTTTGTTTATTAAATCCAATTGGTTCATTAGTCAACTTGAATTACAAAGTTTATATTTGATATTTTTGATGGAAATAGAAAATATTAATCATTTACTTATTGAAATACCTGATTGGTATAAAGAATTATTATGGAATAATATTCACAAAAAATCACCTATAATGATACTATCTGAAATAGGTTCCTTGGAGGATTTATTTATTGAAACATTTGCTCATATAAAAATTGGCAAAATTGATAATACGATAATGTTTGAAACATTAAATTTAGATGAAAAAGTACAAATGTATGAATTTTTTGGTGATGATCCAGGGGAACGATTAAAAACTGAACGAATAATACCGCTCTTAGAAGTTCAATCTGATATCATAATCATTAAAGAAATTACATTTCTAAGTGTGGAAGTTCAAAAACAATTATTATATTATTTTCTTGAGAATAAAGAAAAATTAAAACAATCCTTATGGATTTTTACATCTAATTATGACATTGAAAAAATGGTAAAATACGAAAGGTTTTATGC
>JBEQAN010000209.1:0-3560 GCA_041640315.1 Leptospiraceae bacterium | reverse complement strand
TTTAGTACCTTTGGATATGAAAGTTATTATTTATTCAATCAGGGTAGATGGATAGAATTAGTTATTTATTTGTCGGGAAATTTTATTGTTGGATTTGGATTATTCATTCTGGGTCGATACTTAGGAAATTTGTAAACACATTACATTATTTTCTCCAAGGATTTTATAAACCCTTCAACTCTTTTATTTCACGTACCTTCTTATAAATTTTTATTTGTTTTTGATATTAAGACTCAAAATAAAATAAATTTTCTTTTTATGAAATTTTTTCCTTGATTTTTCATAAAATTAAGATAATATAGTCTAAAACATTTAAACTTTTAATCGCAATAAACACATAAAATAAATTTAACAAAAAAAAGGAAAAGTTTATGTTTTTTTCAAAACGTTCAAACTATGGTATACAAGCACTTGTATTTTTATATAAGTTCAAAAACAAAAAAAAGTACTTTAAATCCAAAGAAATTGCTGAAAGATTGGGGATAAAAGCTTCATACTTAACGAAAATATTGCAGGACTTAGTAAAGGAAGGAGTTTTAAGTTCTTCCACTGGACCAGATGGAGGTTTTTCTTTTCCAGAGGAAAACGAAAATATAAATTTACTCCAACTTTATTCTTTTTTAGAAAATCGAGAATTATTAACTGAGTGTGTAATGGGATGGAAACCTTGCAATGAAAATAATCCCTGTCCCCTACACCAACAATGGGATATATATAAAATCAATCTTTTAGAAAAACTCAGAAATACAACAATTAAAGAAGCAAGTATGATCTTTTGGCCACAGTTTGAATATTAAAAAATTTATGTTATTAATTAGTGAACTTTTAAAACATATTCAAGAAAAAAATATAGATAATACTTATCGATTTTCATCAGAAGGGAATCGAATTCGATTTTCGCAAGAAAACCAAAAACCTGTGGTAGTATGGAATGTAAACGAACATTGTAATATGACGTGTCCTCATTGCTATGCATCTGCAAAAATCAAAAAAAAAGAAGTACAAGAAATTTCTACAAAAGAGGCAGAAAAAATTTTAGCTGAATTAAAGAATTACGACGTTAAAATCTTAATTTTTTCTGGGGGTGAGCCACTTTTAAGAAAAGATCTCTTTCATTTATTAGAAAAAGCGAATACATTAGGTTTTTATTGCCATTTATCTACGAATGGAGTTTTGATTTCAGAAAAAGTGGCACAGACTTTAAAAGATTTAAATATTCGATATGTTGGTATCAGTGTAGATGGACTCCCCGATTTTAATGATTCTTATAGAGGTTTACCCAAGGCTTTTCAAAAAGCATTTTTGGCTTTTGAATATCTTAAAAAATATAATATAAAAACTGGTCTACGCATGACCATTAGTAAAAAAAATAAAGATCAACTTCTCCCTCTGTTAAATTATGCACTAAGATACAATATTGATCGTTTTTATATTTCGCATTTACTATATTCGGGAAGAGGAAAAGAAGTTTTAAAAGATGATTTAGAACCTCATGAATCAAAATCTATTATGTGGAAAGTATTTGAAATTGCAGAAGAATGGATTCATAAAAACTATTCTATCGATATCGTCTCTGGAGGAAATGATGTGGATGGTGCATTATTGTATCTTTATATAAAGGAGAAGTATGGAGAAAACCAAGCCAATAAAATCAAAGCTATTTTAGAAAAACGAAGAGGTAACACCGCTGGCGAAAAAATTATCAATATTGATCACTTAGGCAATGTTCATCCCGATCAATTTTGGAGATCTTATACAGCAGGAAATCTTTTAAACACACCACTTGAAACAATCTTAGCTGATGAATTATTTCAAAAACTTAAAATTAGAGAACAATACTTATACGAATGCAAGGATTGTGAATTTTTGATGATGTGCAGAGGTTCTCATAGGGAAAGAGCTCTTAGTGTTTATAATGACTTATGGGCAAGAGATCCCGCCTGCTATTTATACGATGATATTAAATTAAAAAATAAAAATTATATTAATGAGTTAAGAGGTCTTATATGAAGAAAAAACATATATTGCATAAATTCAGTTTTTTAGTTATTTTCGTTATTTTTACAAACAATATATTATTCTCTCAAGTTGGCAGTTATATTTATGTAGTTGAAAGAGAAAACTCTACTTTAGCAGTTGTCAATATTGATACCTATGAAATTTTAAAGCGAATTCCATTAGAAGGTAATCTTCGACATGCTACGATGGGATTTGAACCTTCTTTAAAATATGGATATGTAGCAACACGAAATGGTAGATTAAATCGAATTAACTTAGAAACGAAAGAACTAGAAGGATTCATAGAAACATCAAAAAATTCTATCGGTCTTGCAATTAGTCAAGATGGTAAAACCTTAGCAGTATCAGAGTATGAACCAGGAGGAATCACAATAGTTTCTCTCAAGGATTTTAAAATTCAACAATTTATAGAAGCAAAAATTAATGAAAATCAATACTCTCGAGTGACCGGTCTTGTAGAAGGACCAAATAATTCCTTTATTTGTGCTTTAATGGATTTTAATGAAATTTGGATTTTAGAACGAGAAAATCCAATAGATCCCCAAAGTAAATATCAAATATCTCATAAAATCAAAACAGCAGATTTATATCCTTTTGATGGATTAATCACACAAGAGGGACGCTATTATATCAACGCACATTTTCAATCCAATATTTTTAGTTTGATAGACTTATGGAACCTAAAACCAGAAGCTACTAAAATTGATTTTGGAAGTTATTCTAATAAAACCCCCGTCAAAATGCCCCATATGGAATCTTGGGCAAATGCTGGCGATAAAATTTTTATCGCTGGCAATGGTGAACCTCTTCTACATGTGATTGATGCTAAAAATTTTAAATATCATCATTCTATCCCCATTATTGGTGATGGTGTTTATACCGTAGTGCATCCATTTCAAAAAGAAATCTGGGTTACTTTCTCTGGGAAAGAAGATGGAAAAATCCAAATCATTGATACTCGAACAGAAAAAACTATAAAGACGTTAGAAGTTGGAAAAAGAATTTATCATCTAATTTTTACTCCAAAAGGAGACAGAGCTTTTATAAGCTCTAATGGAACCAATGAACTAATCGTCATAAGAACATACGATTATAAAGTCATAAAAAGAATCAAATTAAATTCTCCCTCTGGAATTTTTGGAGTATGGCGTGCTTATCAATTAGGATTATAAATTAGAGGAGTTTTTTATGCTGGTACAACAATTACTTTTAGAAGAACAAAAAAATCAACTTGCTAAAATAATGCAAAAAAGTTTCCCCATAGTAGAAAAACCCTATCATGAATTAGCGAATCGCTTAGATGTAGACTACAAAATTATCATGAATCAAATCGAAGAATGGTATAGTTCCAAATCATTAAGGGAAATTTCGGCTATTATGGAAGGAGAAGTGCTTGGATATGAATCAGCCCTTATTTGTGGAACTATCAAAGAAGAAGATTTGGATCATGTAGTCAATATATTAAAAGATCATCCCACCATTACTCATTTGTATTTAAGAAATTATTCTATCAATCTATGGTTTACAATTTCTGTTCCTAA
>JBEQAN010000208.1:0-3572 GCA_041640315.1 Leptospiraceae bacterium | reverse complement strand
AGAAGTCCCCTATGGGATCAATACGATTATTTCTTAGATAAATACCATTTGGAAAAACGATTTCCTCCCTCATTTTTATCGACATTTCTTAGCAACTATAAAAATTTTGATTTTCATATCTATTATTTTAATAAAGGAAACATAATATATACAAAAACAAGTTTTTCAATGAATGTAATCCATTTAAAAGGTTATGATATTAAAACAGGTTATAGTTATTTAGAATCCATTTTAGAAAGAGAATATAAGACTATTGTTTCCCGATATTTGATTCAAATTCAAAAGAAATCCAATTATAATTATAATATCACTTATGAATGGAATCCATGGGAATCACTTTTAAAATTTTCTATTGGAAAAAAAAATAAGCATTTGAATTTCTATAATGGTTTTATATATTTTAATTATAACATAAAACAAGTTCAGAAATCTTATGATTTTTTTATGATTTACCAAGATGAATCTCAAGTCAAAAATTATTTAGTAGACAAAGATTATATTGCTATTATCTCTGAGGTAACTTATAAAAGTAATTTTTTAAATTTACATTTTAATTATACATTTGAAAATAAATTTATAAATAAATTTAGTAAAAAAATACATACTTTGAATTTTAAGCTTAGTATAAAATTTTTATAGTTTATACTCTTGAATAATATGGATAATAAATGCAATAATACCAGAGAAAATATATAATAGGATTAATATAAATAAGGCGGTTGCTGCAATTTCTATTCCAAACTTAATATATAAAGAAATAAGTAGGCCCCAGATAAATAAAATGAGTAAAATTGCTCTTACTTTACTAAATTTACGAAATAATGAAACTTGAATCTTTGAATATCTAATAGTACTTATCATTAAATACGATGAAGTTATAAATATAAATATAAAAAACTCTTCGGGTATTAAAACTTGAATTTCATATATAATTAGGGGTATTAAAGCAACAATCATTCCACCGATAGGCGAGGGTAGACCATCAAAACTATCATTACTATGAGACACATTAAATCGAGCTAAGCGATAGGCTACTGTTACTGGATATAATCCAGAAAATATCAATCCCAAAGGAAATAAAAAATTTCCTATGGATATGTTTAAGTCATGCAAAAACATCATGTAAAATAATGCGCCTGGGGCAATGCCAAATGTTGTTAAATCTGCTAAACTATCTAATTGAGCACCAATTTCTGAAGTTGCGTTTAATATTCTTGCAATAAATCCATCAATACCATCAAGAAATGCTGCTATCATAATTAATATACCTGCTAATTTAAACATCTCTGGATTATTTTGAGATTGAATAGAGATGATAGTTGCGTAAAATCCTAATAATAAATTCCCTAAGGTAAAGAGATTGGGAATCCATTTAATACTATTTTTTAAAGTATTAATCATGAGTTCATAATATTTGTTTGTTTATGATTCTTCAATCAATTTTTTATTTAAAGCTTGAATTAGAAGAAACAGAAAAGTCGATATCAGTTTGATATCCATTTTTAAAATAATAGTATCCGAGTGTTGCTACCATTGCCGCGTTATCTGTACAAAGAATTTTCTTTGAAGGATAATGAATGGAAACTTCCATTTCTTTACTTAAGGAATCTAACATATTTCTTAACGTTTGATTTGCAAGTACTCCACCACCAGCTTCTATAATTTTTATGTTTGTTTTTTCAATAGCTTTTTTTAACATTCGAATAATTAATTCAAAACAGGTATTCATAAAATCATAACATACTTTATGGATATTGATTTCGTTATGTTCTCTTAATAAATATAATAAAGCAGTTTTAATTCCAGAGTAAGAAAAAGTAATTTCTTTGGAATCTTTAAGAATTTTAGGAAAATAACTATTACTTTTATCGGGGATATATTCTTTTGCATATTTTTCGATGATAGGACCACCTGGATATCCTAATTGTAAAATCGATGCAGCTTTATCAAAAGCTTCTCCAATTGCATCATCTTGTGTATTTCCAATGATGCTTAGCTTGTTTAATCCATCAATTTGATAGATAGCAGTATTTCCCCCCGAAAGTAAAAGACCTAAAAAGGGATATTGGGGATGTGTCCTTCTATCAAGAAAATTTGCGTAAAAATGGGCTTCTATGTGATCAATATCGACAATGGGAATGTCATAAAGACTATTTAAAATCTTTGCAAATTGTGCCCCAATCATTAACGAACCAATTAAGCCTGGTCTTGTAGTTATCGCTATATATTCGATGTCTTTTATATCCACTTGAGCTTCTTGAATTGCTTTTTCATAGACTTCATTGATTTTAATCAAATGAGATCTACTTGCAATTTCCGGAACGACTCCATAAAATTTTTTATGTTCTTCTATTTGGGAATATACTACATTGGAGAGAATTTCTATTCCATCTTTCACAATAGCTATACTAGTTTCATCGCATGAAGTTTCTATGCCTAACCCCAACATTTTTTTATTTTGATTCTATTAATATTTTATAAAAGTCTGGTTTCTCTTTTTCTAAAATCTTTAGAACCTTATTACAGTTTACTCTCTGATTTTTACAACTTAATAAAAATAATTCATAATCAGATATGTTTTGTTTACTCAATTGAGATTGAAATCGTAATTCTAAAAAATTCTTTACAACTCTATCTACATCGATTTGTGTTGGCTCAGCACTACAATATAAAAAAATTATAAAAAAAATTAATAAAATTTTATTCATTTTTAAATACTCCTAAAAGTTCTTTAATATGTCCTATTTCTTGAATCTCTATTCCAACAAAATCAAATTCTTTTTTTTGATTTTTGGGAATAAAAATTTTTTCAAATCCTAAGTTTATCAATTCCTTTACTCTTAAATTTAACCTTGGTATAGAACGAATTTCACCAGTTAAACCTATCTCTCCAATGAAAGCAAAATGTCTATTTACTGGTTGTTCTAAGTAAGATGAAAGAATTGCTGCGGATATTGCTAAATCTAAAGCAGGTTCATCTGCGATTAATCCCCCTGCTAAATTCGTAAATATATCTTGTTCGCTAAGATTCAGTTTTAAAAATTTCTCTAAGACTGCGGTGATAAGTATGACCCTTCTAACATCAAGACCCTCTGCCATTCTTTTTGCAGGTCCTACATTCATTCTTGTAACTAAAGATTGTACTTCTACTGCAATGGCTCTACTACCTTCTAAGATGACGGAATATACACAGCCGGGGGATTTATCTTCATTCAGCTCTTGTGGAAATGTTTGTATTACTTTTAGTCCTTCTGGAATCATTTCAAAAATGGCAATTTCACCAATATTACCAAATCGATTTTTTATTGCTCTAAGAAGTCTGTAATGATTCAATCTATCGCTTTCAAAATAGAGCACAGTATCAACCATATGTTCTAAAAGTTTTGGACCAGCAATTGTTCCTTCTCTCGTAATATGTCCAATTAATATGATGGGTATGTTAGTTTTCTTAGAGATTTCCATTAATTTAAAAGCACTGTATTTCAGTTGTGTTATAGTACCAGGTAAATCCATATTTTCCATTTGTATTGTTTGTACTGAATCAATGATGGTAAGATGTGGTAATTCTCTTA
>JBEQAN010000207.1:768-3582 GCA_041640315.1 Leptospiraceae bacterium | reverse complement strand
AGAAAGAGTATAATAGGGAGGTAAGACGATTCAGAGTGATAGGGGAGCAAGTAGTAGCAGGGGTGAAACGGTTTCGTTGTATCACAGATGTAAGTAGGAATAGAGATGAGGAAATGAAAGACCATTTTATGTGGTTAGTATGTGGGCTATGGAATTTTCATCTTAGAATAGCATAGTGAAACAAGGATATGGATAAATATGCATGTTTTCGATTTAAACACTATTTCGCAACAGGTCTAATGTACTGTGAGCATCCTTGCTCGCAGCTTCTTTAAAACTACCATCAAGGATGATGGTAGTACCTTGTAGATTTCAAATCCTCACCACCCCTCACACCTCACACTTTACCTCTCACCCCTTCGCGACCTTCGCTTTATTTTTTAACACAAAGAACGCAAAGAATCACAAAGTTCGCAAAGATTTTAGTAAAATAAGGTACTGTGAGCTTCCCTGCTCATAGCTTCTTTAAAACTACCATCAAGATGATGGTAGTACCCTGGGGATTTCACGTCCACACCACCTTTCACATCTTGCCGCTCACCCCTTAGCGTCCTTCGCTTTATTTTTAACACAAAGAACGCAAAGAATCACAAAGTTCGCAAAGATTTTTGTAAAATAAGGTACTATGAGCATCCTTGCTCGCAGCTTCTTTAATCTACCATCAAGATGATGGTAGTACTATGTGTGTTTTTGTGTCCCTGCCCTCACCTTCATAAAACTACCTATCACACCTCACCTCTCACCCCTTCGCGATATTTGCTTTATTTTTTAACACAAAGAATCATAAAGTTCGTAAAGATTTTAGTAAATAAGGTACTGTGAGCATTCTTGCTCATAGCTTCGTTTATACTACCTTCAAGAATGATGGTAACACCATGAGTGTTTTTATGTCCCTGCCCTCACCTTAATAAAACTACCTATCACACCTCACAATTTACCTCTCACCCCTTCGCGACCTTCGCTTTATTTTTTAACACAAAGAACACAAAGAATCACAAAGTTCGCAAAGATTTTAGTAAAATAAGGTACTGTGAGCTTCCCCGCTCATAGCTTCGTTTATACTACCTTCAAGGATGATGGTAGTACCATGAGTGTTTTCATGTCCCTGCCCTCACCTTCGTAAAACTACCTATCACACCTCACACTTTACCTTTCACCCCTTCGCGTCCTTTGTGTTTAACCTTTGCGACCTTTGCGTTTTTTTCTAACACAAAGAACGCAAAGAATCACAAAGTTCGCAAAGAAATTTAGAAAAATAAGGTACTGTGAGCATCCCTGCTCATAGCTTGTTGAACACTATCATCAAGGATAATTTTTTAAGTAACTCTTGCATACAAATTGAATGTTAAATCATAAATTTATTTTGTATTGAATTATCTAAAATACAAATCATTGTTATCGTAATATGCATGATAAGTTTATGAAATGATTATTTATATCGTATTATAACAATATTTTTATTTTTTCTACTCGCCACCAAGATTTACCTATCGAGTTGTAATATTATAGTATTGAAAGTTGATTTGTACTAATATCTGTTATAATTATACCTCATTTTCTAAATATTCTTACAAGTAAACCACTTTAATCAAACCGCAATACTATAATATCATCATTATTTTAATTTTTATAACTTGAATAATCTTTTAGTATAATTTTTACTATATTTACCTTCATCACTCCTCTTAAAATCTGTTTTATGTATGCCATTACTTCGGAAGTTCCAAACTAACTTTCGAATTGCAGGTTAACATATATGACTCCCCTACAAAAAGTTATAAGAGGTTCACAAATAAATTATTTTATCTATAATAATTATAAATTCATTTACAAATTATCAATCATATAATTAAAAATATAAAACTATAGTAAAGGACTAACTATTTTTAGAGAAAATAATACTTAGAAAATGCCATAACTCTTTTCTAAAAAAACTATGATGCCAGATTCTTTAAAAAAAGGATATGAGAATAGCTGGACTAAAGCCTTTTACTAAGATGTATTTAGTAGAATTGAAGAGAAAGTATTTTCCATGCTATATAGAAAAGGAATCCCAATTTGTTAGTCAATATATACGTATCAATTAAGAGATTGAAAGAATTATTTGGATTGAGTATTGCAGAACTTTTGACCTGCAATAGAGAGGGCTTTCAATTCAAGTTCTATTTGGGAAATACGAAGAGACGATATTGTGGAATAATCAAGATTAAATGTAATTCAATCATAAGAACTATTACCATTAATTTCAAAAGGGTATAGTTCTACAGCTTTATTATTATTTATTTTAAGGATTATGTTGCAAATAAAGTCAATTTTATAAAAAAAATATTTTTAGTAATTTTCATTTTTAAAATCAATCTGTTTGTTGAAAAAATTATGATTTAATTTTAATAAATTTTCATAGAATATCAAATTTTTTAAATTATTATTATAATTTCAATTGAAAGCTCTCTAAGTTTTAAAATTTTCGACGGATGAAGTGTTTCATTTGTAGTTCTTCTAATATAAAAATCCTCTTTACAAAAAAAGGAAAAGACGATAAGATTTATTCAATTATACACTGTAAAGATTGCGATGTTGTTCAAACCTATCCACAGCCGTCTTCAACAAAAGAATTATATAACGAAGATTATTTTACGAAGAGAACTGATCGCGGTTATAATCAATATCTATCAGATAAGACCAAAAAGCAATTATTAAAAGTATGGGAATTAAACCTAAAAGATTTAAATTTTTATAAAATCGAAAAACAAATTTTTACAAAAAATTCGCGTCCAAAATTATTAGAAATTGGCTCTGCAGCGGGCTTTTTTT
>JBEQAN010000207.1:0-758 GCA_041640315.1 Leptospiraceae bacterium | reverse complement strand
AGAAATTGGGAAGTTTTAGGAATTGAACTTTCAGAATCAATGGTAGATTATGCGAAAAATCAACTGAAGTTAAATGTTATACATGGGGATTTTTTAGAAACAAAATTTCATTATCCATTTGATTGTGTTGTATCGTGGGCTACTATAGAACATCTTCCTAATCCTTTAAAAGTATTTGAAAAAATTTCTTCTATATTAAAAGAAAATGGGATATTTATAATGTCTACCTGTCGATGGGGGCTACTTTCGAAATTACAAAAAGAATCATGGCGTTTTATGAATGTTCCAGAACATTTATTTTTTTTTAATGAAATACAATTAGATAGAATTTTACATTCTTATGGATTTCGACGGGTATCAATGATAACATATGGATCTGGTCTAACAGCAAAAAAGAATATGAGTTTTTTTTATAAAATTTCTAAAATATTATTAGATCGTCTTGTTAAAATCTTAAATATGGGCGATATGATGGCATTAATGTATATAAAACAATAAGACTCTTGATTTTAAATCATAAATAAAAAAAACACTTGCCATGAAATGATCTTATAAAATCATCTATAATATACCCGAATGATAGATACAAAATTTTATTTAAAAACTTATTATAAGTTTCTTAGGATTGAGAAAGCCATTCCGCAACTTCCTTAGCATGATAAGTTAAAATCATATCTGCGCCAGCTCTTTTAAAAGAAATCATAATTTCCATCACACATTTTTTGTAATCTAACCATCCATTTTGTGATGCTGATTTT
>JBEQAN010000206.1:0-3584 GCA_041640315.1 Leptospiraceae bacterium | reverse complement strand
TATCTGGAGTAGTTTTATGAATTTGAATGCAGAAGTAATACCATCAGAAGATCAAATATCATTAATATATAGAAAAAATAGTATTTTAAAAGATTTAAAAATTAAACCATTAAAGTTTGAATTACCAAAAATTAAAACTATATCCATTTCTGAACATGAAACCCTTTATATTTACGAAGACTTTACTTTACCGCTCATTAATCTAAATCTTATTATCGAAGGAGGAATTTTACAAGAACAAAACGACGAAAGAGGAATCTATTCGATATTGTTGGACTTATGGCAAAATGGCGGTGCAAATGGAAAAACGGGAGAAGAAATTTCAGAGAAACTTGCAGATATTGGTGTAGAGCTTAATTTTCGTTTATTATATGATCAAATAGTCATAGAAATGTTTTGTTTAAAAGAACATTTTGAAGAAGCAATGAATATTCTAAACGATATTTTAACCAAACCAGAATTTTCGGAAGATAAACTCGCAACTATCAAACTAAGATATATCGATTCTATAAAACGTAGAAATGATAAACCAGAGCAGATCGCAAATCGAAAATTAAAAGAAGTAATGGAGTTTCCTAATAAAATTTCTGAAAGTCTCGATATAGAAGATATTAATAAAATTACAAGAGATCAAATCATTCAGGTTTATAAAAGAATTCTTTCTCAAAGAAAAATGCATATTGCATTAGATGGAAATATTCAAGGGATTAATTATTATAATATTTTTACAAATTTATCTCAAGGGTTAGGAGAAATCAAAACCCCCTTTACCATTAGCAATTTAAAATCTAGCCAAAAAGGAAAATCTAATCTTAAAAATAAAATTTTATTAATAGAAAAAAATGTCCCACAGGCAGTTATTGTAATAGGTACTTATATACCTTCTTATAATTCAGAGGATTCAGTCCCATTAAGATTAGCAAATTATATGCTTGGTGGTGGATCATTTGTTTCGAAAATGATGCGAGAAATTCGCGTAAAACGTGGGCTCGCTTATTTTGCTTATTCTGTTACAAGATTCAATGCCTTAGAAGGAAGATTTATTGCTGCATCTGGAACAAATTTTCAACAAGCAAATGAAACATTAAATATCATGTTAAATTTAATTCAAACCTTTCCAGAACTGATTAGTCTCGATGATATCAAAATAGCTAAAGATGCTCTTGTAAATTCCTATGTATTTGAATTTTCTAATCCTTCTAAGGTTCTATCTCTTTACATAAGAGAAAAAATTTATAACCCACCCAAAAGCTATTTAATCCTATATCCAGAACTGATTCAGCAACTAACGAAAGAAGAGGTTATAAAAATTTATAAAAAATATATAAATGTAAAAGATTTATGGATTGTTGTGGTCGGTCCTAAAGAATTAAAAAATACTCTAAAAAATTTAAATTTAGAAATTATAACCATTGAACCAGAAACAAAGATTGAAAGTTTAAAATAATGCTATTGTCAGAATATAAATACAAAGATTTTAGATTTGTGGGTGCATCACAAGGGGGTATTTATACTACCATAGCAATACCCCATTTAAAAATCATGTTTGATACTGGCATTGGTTCTCCAGAGTTGGTAGAAATTCCTAAAATCCTCCTTACACATGGACATTTAGATCATGCTTCGGGATTAGCTTATCTAATTTCTCAAAAAAGTTTAAGAAAACTACCACCACCAGAAGTGTATGTTCCTTCTGAAATTTTTGAACCAATTGATAAAATTTTAAAACTCTGGCACGAAATTGAACAATATAAATCTGAATATATCCTCTATCCCGTAGAACTTAATCAAATGTATTACATTTATGGAAATTATTATTTTAAGGCTATTCCTAGCTATCATCGAATCCCCAGCTATGGTTATGTGATCTTTGAAAAAAAGAAAAAACTAAAAGAAGAATATAAAAACTTACCCGGACATCAAATTGCAGAACTTAGAAAAACTAATCCAGATATTATTGAAGAAAAATATGAGCCTATTATCACATTTTCTGGAGATACACAAATTGAATTTGTACTTCATAATGAAATTGTTCAAAAAACTAAAATCCTATTTTTAGAATGCACGTATATTTGTGATAAAAGACCCATTGAAAGAGCACGAAAATGGGGACATATTCATCTTTATGAAATCATTCAACATGCAGAATATTTTAAAGAGATTGAAAAATTATTTTTAATTCACTTTTCTCCAAGATATAAAAAGAAAGAAATAAAAGAAACGTTAAAACAAAAACTTCCAGAGTGGTTATACAAAAAAACTACTCCATTCTTAATAAAAGATAATCTTCATATGGATATCTTAGAATCCATACCTATGAATGTTTAGAAATATTTAAAAGTTTTTTTAAATTTACTTTATGTTCATAAAAAGCTTTTCCAATAATGACACCAATAAGATTGGATGATTCTAATCTCAATAAATCTTCTACATCTTTATCAGAAGAGATTCCGCCCGAAGCAATAATCTTTAAATTAGTAAACTCTAAGATTTTTTTTAATAATTCAATATTAGGGCCTAACAATGTGCCATCTCTTGAAATATCTGTAAAAATCACTTGCTCAATTCCCCAATTTTGAATTGTTTTAAAAAAATCAAAAATATGGATATTCGAACCCTCTCTCCATCCCGAAATTCTAAGTTCTTCTTTATAAGCATCTACCCCTATGATAAAATGATGAGAAGAAAACTCTTGAATTACCTCTTCTACGAAGTGGGGATTTTTAATTGCAATAGTTCCCAAGATTAAATAATCAAAACCCAAATTTAAATATTCTTGAATCACATTTTTTGTTCGAATTCCCCCACCAATTTCTAAAACGAGATTTTCTTTATGGTTTACAATTTTACTAATAGTAGAACGATTTGTATCAGTTTTTCCCTCTTTTGCAGCATTTAAATCCACTATATGAATACGTTGTATCCCAATATCTTTGAAATACTTTATTACATCAATGGGATCTTTATAATAAACCTTTACTTCTTCATAATTTCCCTTATGTAATCGAACAACTTGATTTTCAAAAATATCGATTGCTGGGATAATTTCAAATTGAGGCTTCATATGTATTACAACTGTTGAATCCAATCTTTGATTAAATGTAGTCCCGCTTTATCAGATTTTTCTGGATGATATTGACATGCTAAGATATTTTTATATCTTACCGTAGAAGGGAATACTTCCCCACCATATTCTGTATAGGTTTCAACATAATTATCATCAACATCGACCGCTCTATAAGAATGAATAAAATACATATATTCTTCATAATATTTTGGCACTGTAGCAAGTCTTTTTTTATTTGGTATAAGTTTGTTCCATCCCATATGAGGAACTCTATACTTTTTATTGAAATTAAATCTTCGTATTTTACCTGGAATCAAACCAAGACCCTTTACGATAGGCTGTTGAAATTCCTTTAAAACTTCATCAGAATCTTCAAATAAGATTTGAAATCCTATACATATACCAAGTAATGGTTTATTGTTATTAACATATTCAATCAAATTTTCTTTTATATTTTCTAAATGATTCATTGCCGTATGAAAATGTCCATCTCCAGGGAGAACTAACCCTTTAGCCT
>JBEQAN010000205.1:0-3593 GCA_041640315.1 Leptospiraceae bacterium | reverse complement strand
CATTATGAATAAAAGGTAGACTCATAATAAAATTATATAAAAATAATATTGATATTAAAGTACCTGAAACAGTAATAAGAAAAATAGGATTTTTTTCCTTTAAAGACTTATAGATATTATGAATAATATATATAAATCCCATCAGTAAAATACTAATTGCAGAAAATACATAATTTCCTATAATTGTCCATAGATTTCTAAATGGCGATGAACCTAAACCAACACCCGCTGATATAGAAACTAAAATCGTAATGATTAACAACGGTAATGTAAAGTTTAATTCCTTGTCATCAAATTTATATGCTCTTTTAATAGAAGAATATATTATATATATCAATGGTAATGAGATATAAAAGACGTAAATAGCAGTTTTATAAAAACTATTAACCATTGCATCTTGATAACCAGAGGTAGGAGGAACACTCGTAATATAAGAATTTGGGAAACCAAAATTTCCTAAGAAATAAGTAGTTATAATTCCTGCAAGGGTTATTATAATGATTTGTAATGAACCATTAATTTTTTCAAGTTTATAACTATAAAGAAGTGTCAGAACAATTATAATTGTATAAACAAGCATAAATAAATTATCTGTGATAAAATCAAATTCTCCATAGGCTCGACCTTGATTATATCCCATCATTACAATAATGATTCCAAAAATTAGAGACAATTGATGAATTACAAATACAATATAACCAATGATAGAGGGTTTCATTATAACTGTTTCTATGTTATCTAATTCTTCGAAGATTGCAGCGAAAAAGAAAGATAAGATTGAACCAAAAATTAACGTATTGATTAAAATGGGTTGTAATTTACCATACCAAAATACATCGCTTTTATTAAAAACAAAATTTAAAATTTCAAAATAACCCAATATACTTAAAAATATGCTAAAAATAAACCAGATGGTTCCAGCATTTCTAAAATATTGTGATGCAGTCTTAAATCCTTGTTTTTCCATAGATAATTACTCCGTAATTGCTTTAATATAATTGATTAAATCATTCCATTGTTCATCGCTAAAATAAAAACTATGTTTATTATAAATGATTTCTTTAGATACATTATCTTTTGAAATTTTAGGTATACCAATAAAAGAAGGTAATCTTCTTGCTATATTTCTAATAGGTTCTTTTCTTGATTCATCTAATAATCCTAAATTATATGAACCTTGTACCCCTTCTCCAGCAATCCCATGACAACTTTGACAATTGTTTTGATATAGAATATAACCTTCTTCAAATTGAATTCTTGCTTCATTCACTCTTGTAATATCTTTTTCTGTTATGACATTTGTGGGAAGATCATTTATCGGTTTAAAATTTGTGTTTTGAATTAATTCTTTCAATGGTATAGGATTTTCTCTTTCAGTTGCAGGTTTATTTTCTCCCATATACCATTTACGATTTTTTGAATATACTGCATGAATTTCTTTATCTGCTTTTTTAAGGGCATCTTTTCTTATTTTCTTACCTTCTGGTGTATCTGGTTCTTTTCCTAAGGAATATAAATAATGTGCAAGTGCCCATTTCGATCTATCTGTTAAAGAATAGAATGCATGATAGTTGATTCCATTTTTAATGGTTTTTTCTGAACCTACGGAAATAACCTTAAAATAATCCAAATAGGTTTTCTCTGGTGCGATAGAGCCTGTAAGATCTGGAATTGGTATATCTAAATCTTTAGCATCCGGACCATTTCCTTTAAAATCCACTCCATGACAATTTTTACAATTTACTTCACTGGATGCATAAATCAAAGAACCATAACTTATATTCTCTGGTGATGGTTCATAAATTTGTTGTTCTCTTTTACAATGAAGTTGATATAGGAAATTCGTTAATATAATTAATAAAAATATGTATTTTCTCATAGCAATATCCTTCGCAATGGATTAATGATGCATATGTAAACATTCTTCTAATCTTGGATCTTTAATGGGGATTAATTTACTTTTAGTTAAAGCATAAGAGATCACAAGTATATACAATCCAGTAAATAATAAAAATGTTCCCAACTCTTGCCATGATAACATTACAAAATGACCATGATCTAAGGTTGGATATAATACCCAATACATATCCCAAATTTGACCAAAAATTATAAAAGCAGAAACACCTGCTAACCATCCAAAATTTCTTTTGGATTCACGCTTGATTAATAAAAAGAAAGGTAATACAAATCTAAAAATTATAAGAAGTAAAGATACAATTGCCCAAGGACTGTGGGTTAAATCATCGTTAAAAATGCGAGTGTTATAAAAAATTGTTTCTTCTGGAATATGTCCATACCAAATCAATAAAAATTGGGATGCTATACCAATATATGCCCAGAATATCGAAGAACCCCATAAATACTTTCCTATGTCGTGAATATGATCTTCTGTTAGTGTATTTTCGTAGTAGCCAGCTTTTTTTAAGAAATAGGCCCAGATTGCCAATGCAGAAAAAGAGGTTAATAATACACCAGCAAAAATATACACAGCCCAAATGGTAGAAAACCAATGTGGTTCTATACTCATACTTAAATCCCAAGAGGTTGTAGATATGGTTATACCAAATACAACAGCAAATCCAGCTGAAATTTTTGCAAGTTTTGGAGTATATTCAAATGAGCCATCTATATCTTGTTTTACAGAATAATTCCATAAAAACCAACCAAAAATTATCCAAATAATAAAAATTATTATATTCCTAACGATAAAAAACGTTGGGTTCAACCAACCAGATTTATGTTGGATTAATTCATCTTCTGGCGATGCATGCACCCAGTGATGAAATACATCCCCTATACCAAATGTTAATATGATAATTAGTGCAATAAGTAAAACTGGTAAAAACCAAAAATGTGCTTCTGCCAATCTTCTAATGGTTACACTCCAAGCGGCTCCCGATAGATGATGCATCATTACAAAGAATATTGAACCCAAGGTTAATGGTAAAAATACTAAAAAGGCTAAATGTAAAGAATAAAATAACCTTGGATTGCCATGATGCTCTCCATGCCCAGAATGCCAAGGATAGATGATTTGTAAAATCGTAAGAATGAACCCCACTACAATCATCCCAATCGCAATATTTCTTACTTTTGAATCCAATTTAAATTGCAATTTCATATTATCAGATAGAGATACCATTTGTAATTCTCCTTATTGTTTTGAATTTTTTTGTAATAATCGAATATAATGAATGATTGCCCAGCGATCCTCTGGTGATATTTGTGCTGCATAAGATTTCATTCTTGCCCTACCTACGGTTATGATATGAAAAAATCTACCATCTTCCCAATTTAACACGTTGGAATTACTTCCTGCAAGTGCTGGCATATTGGAAATTCTTGGAGAAACAGGTCCATCACCATGACCTTGGTATCCATGACACACAGCACAAAAAATATTATATTGTTTTTGACCACGCTCTAAAACTTGTGCAGTTGGTTTTAAAGGATTAGCTAATTCTTTTGCGGGAGTATCGAAATCATTGGGATCATATAAATAAGGTTGATAATTTCGCGGAACAGTACCTTCTGGCGGTACTCTCATAGTAGAACCGGGTCCTGTATATGCTTCTATATTGTCAGCACCTTTC
>JBEQAN010000204.1:0-3602 GCA_041640315.1 Leptospiraceae bacterium | reverse complement strand
TAGATTATGGATAAAAATATGATGCTTAAAATCGCTTAAATGATAATCATAATCTATAAGGTCTTGAGGTGGTAAGCTAATTTTTTCATTTTTATGAATCTTATATTGAAACTCATATTCTTTTTGTAAAGATTCTTTTTGTTTGATTAATTGTTCTTCTCGGGCATATATGATTAAAGGCACGGAAGGGAAATAATGTCGAATAGATGTTAAAGGAAATTCAAATCCCACAACATCCATTAAACCTATTAATTCTCTACTATTTACGAAGGAATAAAGTTCGTATACCTCTTCGTGAAGCCAATCTGGCTTTCTTAGATTTTCGGGAAGTTTTAGTAGGGTTTGTTTTAATTTAAGAAATTGCTCTTTTGTTAATACCACTTCTCCAGCTGGTAAAATTATTACATCATTTAAAAGTTTGATACTTTTTTGAGTTTCTGGATCAAAACTACGTATTGATTCAATTTCTATATCAAAAAAATCAATTCTTATGGGATTATCCATATGAAGGGGGAAAATATCTAAAATCTCTCCTTTTAAAGAAAATTCTCCTGGATCTTCAACTTTGGAAACCTGCTTATAGCCAAATCCATGAAACTGTTCTAATAAATTTTTAAAGTTTACTTGATCTCCAATGCGAAGATTAATGAAATGATTTTGAAATAATTTTGGATCAATGATTTTTTTGCTAAAAGCTCTAATGGTAGTAATAATGACCCCTGGTTTATGATTCAATATTGCATGTAAAGTTTTAATGCGTTTTCCTATTAAATTTAAATCATGAGGTGTCCATTCATAGGGAATACCATCTAACTCTCCAAAGAAGAATACATAATCTTTATTTAAGAACAATACAATTTCTTCATAAAGTTGCTTTGCCAAGTTTTGATTTGGTAATACTACTAAAATAAAGTTTAAAGGATGATTATTCTGTAATTTCAAACGAAGTTTTTGATTTAAAATCCCTTCTTTAAAAAGAGAGCTTAGAAAAATTGCCCACGAACTCTGAGGCAAATTATAAAAAGAAATGGGAATGGTTTTTAAATAGCCATTGATTTCATTAAAAATAGATTTTAAATAGTATTCGATCATAAATTTATAATTCTATCAAAAAATTTACAGAAATCCAAATTTTAAAAAAAAATCATAGAGTCATTTTGTTTTTTTTATATTGTCAGAAATAAAAATTATTTTAATAATATTTTTCTTACATAAAAAGTTCGATAATAATTATAATAATTTGTATTGACAAAACATATTAAATTTATTAAAATAAAGAAGAGGTTATCATTATGAAACAAATTCACTGGTCTCATAAAATTCTTTTATTTAGTATTTTTATACTTCTCATTGGGGATTCTTTACAAACCCAAGAAAATCCCAAAGTTGCAGAAGAAGCACTTCAAGGAAGACGGATTCAATTTATCAATAGAACCAACCAAAGAGCATCGGAATTTTTTAGAACTTTAAATATTATCAATGGTAAAGAATTAGCAGAAGAAATTTTAAATAAAAATGAAAGTATAAAAAATAACATCATAGCAAAACGTATTTTTGATCCCGAAGTAGAAAAATTTGGTGCAGATATCATTATTTTAACAGAAAAAACCAATTATGGACATATCAATTCCATTATGCGGGTAATACAGGGATATTTAGAAACAGCTTTTGAATATACCCCAAAACAAGCAGAAACCATTTCTGAACTCATTGTCTATTATAATGCTAGTCTTAGATTAAACCCAAAAAATATCCAAGATAGTTATTCAGTTAATGTAATAAATAATATTGATCTAAGAAAAGCTGGAATTGATCGGTCTTATAGAAATTGGTCTGGGAAAACCCAACTACTTATTCCCCTACGCAAAAATATTGTAAGACCAGAAAAAACAGATGTTGATAGAAAAGAGATCATAGAATTTATAGAAGAAGACAAAAAAATACCAACCGAAAAAAAAGAAGAACTAAAAAAGATTGATGAAGAAATCAAAAAAGAAGATTTAAAGAAAATTGAAGAAAAAGAAAAAGAAATCCAAAAAAAAGAAGAGCAGATAAAACAAGAAAGTGAAATTATCAAAAAAGAAGAAGAACAAATCAAAAAGCAATTAGAAGACACCAATAAACGTTTGGAAGAATTAAGAAAGGACCCAGAGAAAAATAAAGAACAAATCATAGAAGAAGAGAAAAAAGTAGAACAACTCCAAGAACAAAAAAAAGAAGTTGAGCAACAAAAACAAGAAATCCAAAAACAACAAGAACAAATCCAGCAAGAAAAGAAAGAATTAGCAGAACAAAAACAAGAACTTCAAAATCAACAAGTATCTAGAAAAGAAGAAGAAAAAAAAGAATCTCAAACCACTCCTACAACAAAAATGGATCAACAATTAGAAAACTTAAAGAAAGAAAATGAAGAACTAAGAAAAATATTAGAAAAAAAAGAAGAATTAAGCGAAAATGTAATAAATGAAAAAATACTTTTTCTTAAAGTCTTAAGATATATCGAAGGTGGACATTATAATAATGAACTTTGGTTATTAGATCCCAATAAAGACGACACTTTAATCAAAGGACCTTTTACAAATATTTGTAGTAGAACCTTTTTACCCGTAGAGAAATTAGGCGTAATAGTTATTGGGTACGAAGGAAGCTCTCATGACAATACACCCCATAATCTCTATCTCTTAGATGCGGATACATTAACTGTAAAAGCAAAATCAAAAGAAAACATTATTTTTACTTCTTTTTTAATCTATAAAGATAATTTAATCTATGCAATCGAAGATTTCAACGGAAAGTATTATTTATCTAGATTTAATGAGAAACTTGAACTCGAAGCAAGAAGTTCAACCAATATTCATCCCCATACAGAAATTACATTTTTTAAAGATAAAATCTACTTAACAGGTTCAGGAAAAGACGATAATATACCCATTCAAGTTTATGATAGAAAAGATTTAAAACTATTAAAGGTGATTGAACCTAAGCAAACTACTGTGAGTAAATGAATGAAATCTTAGTTTTACTTGGGATTCTTTTAGGAATCCTATCTTTTTTAATATGGTTTATTTTTGATTTAAAAATATCTGATACTGATAAAAATAAGGGGATAAAAGGTTACTGTCCTATCTGTGGTCATCCCTTAAAACAAGGGGAGCGAATACGTTCAGATCAAATTGAAACTCCAAAAGTAGAAATAAAAACTTTTATTAAGGGTTGTCCTTATTGTTTATCCATAAAAAGCTTTAAAAAAAGACGAAGATGCCCTGTTTGTAAAAATCCTCTTGAAGTTCAACAAACCATTCTTGCAACATCTACGTTTGAAGATCCCAAAAAATTATCTATCAAAGGATGTAAAAAGTGCTATCCCGAAGGATATTTGGGATATGAATCTAAATACCAATAAAAATGATTTCTTTTTTTAAAAAATTGCTTATTATATAGATAATGAACAAAAAACCTAATCGATTGATCCATACCACAAGCCCTTATTTACTACAACATGCTTATAATCCCGTAGACTGGTATTTTTGGGGGAGCGAAGCATTCGAAAAAGCAAAAAAAGAAGATAAAATGATTTTTCTTTCTATTGGTTATTCTACCTG
>JBEQAN010000203.1:0-3610 GCA_041640315.1 Leptospiraceae bacterium | reverse complement strand
GTCTATGATTTTTGTAAATAAAAAAAATTTTAAAATTTAAAAGAAAGAGGCTATCCCATCAAAATATAAAAATTTAATAAAGTATGTTGATTAGGAAAAATAATTTTTAATAAGAATTTATATAAAAATCAAAATGTAAAGAGGATTTTCAAGAATTTTCTAAGTAAAAATGATTTTAATATGTTTAATCGGGGGGACTTTTTTTCTATTAAATTTGATTCATATTTTTAAGTTTGATTCAATTATTTAGTTGATAATTTTTATGGTAAATTTTGAGTGTGCTTTGTGAATTTAAAAACCTCTTTATTAATTTTATGGCTTGTTTTATTTTTTAATAATGCTCTAATCGGTTTAGAGACGGAAAAAATCAAGATAGAAATTTTGGAAATTAAAGAAGAAGTGCCTTTTTATCGTACGTTTAAAATTATGGCAAGAAATCCCTATGAGGAACCAAGAACTATCTTAGCAAAAATTAACTTTCAAAATTCAGATACCTGCCATATTTATATAGAATTAAAAGAATTTGAATCTAAAGAAATCATAAAGCATTGTAAAGTACAAAAAAGAAAGATGAATTATGAAGTCGTAATAGAAAAAATATTTCCCTATATCCTACAAGAATGATTATCGAGCGACTTCATTGATTAATTTACCTAATAAACTGTCATGTGTGGTAATGGATTTTTGATTAGCTTCGTATTCTCTTTGAACTTCAATCAATTTAGTCATTTCCCTAACGATATTTACATTGGATGCTTCTAAATATCCTTGTAAAATGTGGGGAAATCTCTCTTCTTTTAATTCTAACATAGGACCAGATTCTGGTGTTATGGAATAAAAACTATTTCCTTCTTTTTTTAGTTCTCGTGGAAATTCAACTGTGCGAATTTTAATTCTATCTAATAATACAGGTTGTTCCCATTGATTTTGAGTTTCATTCGTTCCTATCTGTGGATCGTTTCCATATTTTTTATTAATCCAAATTTCTCCATTTTCTTTTACTACCCAATTCCATCTTGAAACTCGAATAGGTCCCTTTTCGCCGAGCAAAGGAAATCCATCTTGGGTAACTATATATCCATCTTTATCCAAAACAAAGGAACCATTTTTTGTTAACTTTTCGCCTCTATCAGTTAATACTACAAAGAAAGAAGGAGTAGGATTATTCCTATCATCAATAAAAAGATCAAAGGGATTATCAGTTTTCTTTAAAGCACCTTGTTCAAATCGAATAAAAATTTCATTTAATTCTACTCCCGTGCCTAATTTTCCTACGATTGGAGCTAAATCAAAACTTCCGATGGGAACCCATCCCAATCCATCATCTCTTGTTCTACGAATTAACATTTCTGGAAAAGATTTGAAAATTGCATCTTCGCTTTTAAAAGCAGTCTTATCTGCATTAGCTAAGTTATTCGCTATTACGTCTAATTTATATTGATTCATGATCATACCAGTAGCAGAAGTATAAATTCCTCTTAACATATTGATTTTATCGGCATTTTTATTAAAATGGACTATATAATTTATGTTTGTATCGCTTGGTGCTGGAAAAAATCAAATCCCTCTTTTGATTGCTCTAAAAAATAAACAAATTCCCATTATTGGAATTGATCAGAATAAAGATGCCTTAGGAAAAATATATTGTGATTATTTTTATCAATGTTCTATTTTAGATAAAAAAAAAATTTTAGAAATTTTAAAACCATACAAAGATCATCTTTTGGGAATTTATTCTCGATCCTTTGGAGAGGCTGTATTTGTTGCTAATGAAATTGCTTTAAATCTCAATCTTCCATCAAATCCGCGAGATGCATTACTTCTCTATAAAGAGAAAAAAAACATTTTAGATATTGCTATTCAATATAGAGATTTGAAAGAACAGTTGAATCTAATAGAAAATCTCTCTAAGGCAAAAAAGTGGATAATAAGGAATCAAGATGCATATCATTCTTATGCAAAGAGAAATGTATTGATTGAAAAAAACTGGTATGTAGTAAAAGAGTATTTAAAAAATCCCCATTATATTGTTGAACCTTTTTACGAAGGAAAAGAATATATTTTTTTTGGATTTATCATTGATAAAGAACTTTATCCACTATTAGTTACTCAAAAACAAACGGTTTCTCTTGATGAAGACGAAGAATTAGCTTTTTGCGACAAATCGCATTTTTTTCCCAATGATTTATCGTATTTAATTAAATTTAAAATATTTCAAATCTGTAATTATATTGTGAAGAAAACGAATTTACATATAGGACCCTTTCTAGCTGAGTTTATTGTTAATGATGATACAATATTCTTTATCGAAGCTGTACCAGAAGTAGGCGGAGAATTTCTATGTGATATTTTAATCCCAGAAATATGTGGTATTCCTTATTTTGAAATTTTAGTGGATATTTATATAAAAGAAAATTATCAAAAATTAAAGGAGGATTTATATCACCAATTCCTTCAACCAAAGAAAAAAAGTATGATAATTCAATATATATTACAAAATAATGGTATATTAAAACATTTTGAATTTCCCAAAGAGTTATTTCTTTCTCCTTATTATTATTTTCATGAACTCTTAAAAGAAAAAGATACCCTTTTAAAAAAACAAAACAAAAATCTGGATAGAGTAGCTTTATTTGTATTGTCTGGCGAAACTTCTCTGGATATCCTAAAACAAGAAGCTATAAGAATTTACCAAAATATTAAAATAGATTTTTTAGACACTTAATGAATTTTTATTTTACATTGCAAAACATAAGGGAGCTGATTGTTAGAAAAAAAATTTTAAGGTTTTCAAACGAATCTTTTTTAGGTTTATAAAAAAAAGGTTTTAAGATAGAATCTTTTTAAAGATACAATCTTCAAAATATAGGAATTTTTAGAATAAAAAATTTATAAAAAAACTAAAAAAAACCTAATAATAACCACTCAATCGTAAATATATCCATCTTGATGTATGATATATCCTAACTCCCTGTGCATAAATCTGTAAAAATCTAAGGGTTGATTGTGGTGCTTCATTAAGGATTGGAAGAGGGATTAAAATCTTTGGGTTGGGTTCTTGATTTTCTATCATCTCCCAATCTATCATAATTCTTAAAAGAAAACTCATGGAATATCCGAGAGAAAATCTTAAATTATATAAATGTCCCCAATAAGTGGGATTTATATTGATCCAATATCGTTTATATTCCTTCGTTGGAGGTTGATAATCAATTGTTAAAGTTCTTTTTTGGTCAATTTTTTTTATTTGATATAAAAATTTTAGATACTTTGATAATAAATACAAAATGGTTTTTGAAATATCACCCTCATATCGGATAGATGCAAGTTGTTTTAAAAATTTAAAATGATGTGGTGATAGGTGAATACAAACTCTATGCTGGTTTTTGACTTTAAATTGTATGTATTGTACCTTCACATAGTTTTATATATATGTTTTTGAAAATATTTATAAAAAAAATGGCATTTATTAAAAAAACTCATCATAGTGCAAAAAGAATTGTGTCTGGTCATAAGATAACCTCGCTGTGAACTTCTTTTTTCGCACATAATTTTTCCTCACAATATTTTTGAAAGTAATATTCCCAATTTCGAAGTCTCCTACTCAAAA
>JBEQAN010000202.1:0-3611 GCA_041640315.1 Leptospiraceae bacterium | reverse complement strand
GCAAAATATAACAAAGATGTAAAACAAATAAAGGCTTACAATAGATTCATAGAAAAAAACGAAAACTTAGATCTTGTAGAAAAAGAAATGGGTTGTTCTATTGATGAGGTTAGAGAAATTATCAAAGATATTAGAAATAATGAAAGAAAATTACGTAGAATGGAACAGGATGCTGGGTGTTCCATACAGGATATTTTAGACTGGGGTGATGCTATTACCAAAGGCGAAAGAGAAATTGCACAAGCTAAGAAAGAATTAATCAAATCAAATCTAAGATTAGTAGTTTCTATTGCTAAGAAATACGCAAATCGTGGTATGTCCTTTTTTGATTTAATACAAGAAGGAAATATTGGTCTCATAAAAGCTGTAGATAAATTTGAATACAAAAAAGGTTTTAAATTCTCAACCTATGCGACTTGGTGGATTCGTCAATCTATTACACGTGCACTATCTGAACAAGCAAGATCCATCCGTATTCCTATCCATATGATTGAACAAGTTAATAAAATTAATAAAGAATCCCGTAACTTTTTACAAGAATTTGGAAGAGAACCCACAGTAGAAGAATTAGCCGAAAGATTAGGTTGGCCAGTTTCTAAGGTGAAGTCTGTAAAAAGTATTGCTAAAGATCCTATCTCCTTAGAAACACCTATAGGGGATGAAGATGACTCAAGATTAGGAAACTTTATAGAAGATGATAAAACAGAACGACCATTGAATCAAACTGCAAATAAAATGCTTCAAGAACAAATCCGTAGTGTATTAAATACATTACCAGCAAGAGAACAAAAAGTATTAAAAATGCGATTTGGTCTAGATGATGGATATATCCATACATTAGAAGAGGTTGGTTATGTCTTTCAGGTAACAAGAGAACGTATAAGACAAATAGAAGCTAAAGCTCTAAGAAGATTAAGACATCCTACAAGAAGTAAAAAATTGAAAGACTATCTTGATGATGATTATTAATTGTTATTATTTTAATTGAATAAGTTTTATTTTATATTATTTTTTATTTAAAAAAATATAAAAATTTAATTATATTGACATATAAATAAACATTTTTAATTAATATAAATATGATAACACATGAAATCTATTTTAGAATCCCTAAGATCCTTCAAAATTCTTTTTTACAAACCAGTTTAAGTTCTTTAAAAATTGGAAATCAAATCAACTTTTTAAAACAAATCTCTACTTACGAAGTTATTAAAACAAGCGAAAATGTTCGATTACTTGGAAGTTATACCCAAGCACCTAATAAAATCCACTCTAAGGGACTTGTTATCTTATTGCACGGCTGGGAAGGTGGAATCGATTCTTCTTATATAATCAGAATGGCCAATTTTTTGATTGCAAATGGTTTTGATATATTTAGATTGAATCTAAGAGACCATGGTAAAACCCATCATCTTAACGAAGGATTATTCCTTGGAACATTGATTGACGAAGTTTACGAAGCAATTCTATATATTATTAATAAATATAAAAAACCTACATATTTAGTTGGATTTTCCTTAGGTGGAAACTTTGCAATTCGCGTAGCTTTAATGTATAATAAAAAAATTCGTTTAAATACTAAATCTAAGTACCCAGATCTCTTGCAATTTGTCTTTGCAATATCCCCTGCTATCGATCCAAAGAAATCAACAATGGTGATTGATCAGGATAAAATTTATAAAAATTATTTTTTAAAAAAATGGAAAGAATCACTTCGACTAAAACAATATTACTTTCCTTATCTTTATAATTTTGATAAATTGCTACAAATTGATTCCATCATGGAATTAACTGAAAAAGGAGTATTAAAATATACTAATTATAAAACTGTAGATGAATATTTTTCAAAATATACAATTTCTAATTTTTCATTTGAAAAATTAAAAGTTCCTATATACATTTTAACGTCCCATGATGATCCAATTATACCAGTAGAAGACTTTCAGTTTTTAAAAAATATCCCTAATGTTCAATTATGTATTACCGAAAAAGGTGGTCATAATGGTTTTATTATGGATTTTCAATTTCATTGTTATTACATGGATCTTTTTTTAGATATATTTAGAACACAAAATACCCTCAGCTACTTTTAAAGATTCTTTTTAAAAAAACACCTTAAAAAATAATGCTAAGAGCTTTTTTTTCTTTTTTTTGGTAATTATGAATTTTAACAAACATAATTTAAGTGATACTATCCTTTTCACAAACTTTTTTGACAATGAAATTATTTTTCACACTTTTAATGATATTCGGATTGGATACATTCACAAAGATAGTAATATTACCTTTCTACAAATTGCTAATCAAGTGGGGTCTCAGATTGAAACTGAAAAGGAATGGGGAATTGCCCATATCTTAGAACATATGTTCTTCAAAGGAACAAAAAAAAGACCCGGTAGCATTAATTTTTTACATTCTTATAATAAAATTGGTGCAAGCATGAATGCTTATACGGACTATGATCATACAAATTTTCATATTACAATGCTTAATGAAGTCTTTGATGAAGGATTTGATATTATTGCAGATATGTTTTTAAATCCTCTCTTTCCAGAGGATGAATTAAAAAGAGAATTAAATCCCATTATAAGTGAATACAGAGAAAAAGAAGATGATCCATCAGATTATTTATTTGAAAAATCAATGGAAAAATTTTTAAGTGATTTTCATTCTATACTCGGAACAGAAACTTCAATTAAACAAACCACAAGAAACCAATTAATCCATTTCAAAAATAAATATTACGGGAAACAAAATATGCTGATTACCGCTGTAGGTGGTATAAAACCAGAGATCTTCTTTAAAAAAGTCGAAGAATATTTTAGTAAATTAAACGATGTAACTGTTGCAAATTATAAACCTATAGAGTATAGAGGCGGTTATCTCGAAATTGAAAGAAAAGATATACTTGAAAGTTATTTTATTGTATTATTTCCTGCTCTACCCTACAATGACAAGAATCGTTTTAAACAAAATTTTTTAAACTATATTCTTGGTGGTATGGATTCTTCATTACTTTATGAAAGAATTCGAGAAGAATTGGGTTTATCCTGTTATGAAATTTATTCGAGTATAAACTGTAATAAGTCTTTTTCAGTTTTAGAAATCTCTGCGGGAATTTCATTAAATCAGGTTCATATTTTAGAAAATGAGATTCAAAATATTATTGAAATGCTTACCAATGAATTAATAAGTGAAGAACGATTTTTGATCGCGAAAAATACCTTAAAAACCGAAATTTGTGCCATTTCAGAAACAACTAAAGGATTAAGCAGTTTATTATTAAATAATTTATTAAAAAATGAATATTCAAATCCAATAAAACAAATCTTAGAAGAGATCCATGCTATTACACCAGAAGACATAAGAACTGTTGCTCAAAAAATCTTTTCAAAACCTAAGTTTGTGGGACTATTAAAACCAGCCTAAGGGAAATATGAAAATTAGTATTGAAGAGGCAGTTCAAAAATTAAATGCGGGAGAAGTTGTAGCAATTCCTACAGAAACTGTATATGGATTGGGAGCAATAGCAACCAATCCGTCTGCGGTAAAAAAAATTTTTCAGATTAAAAATAGACCAGCGAATAATCCTTTAATATGCCATATTCACA
>JBEQAN010000201.1:0-3624 GCA_041640315.1 Leptospiraceae bacterium | reverse complement strand
CGCTTGAGGAAGTACAATATCTGAAGATGCGGCAAGATGCAGATTATTATCTGACAACACTGTTATTAAAACCATTTGTAAATGAAAAGGTTTCTGATGAAGAAATTAATCATACATTAGATTATAGCTTTTTTATAAAACAAATTAAAGAGTTTGAATTTAGAAATCGTAAAGAGGAGATTGGGGGAGATTATTGTTGTTTTGAAAAAGTGACTTTAAAGGACACACCATATTTATTTTTTATTAATGCAGATGCAATGGGAAAATCTATTCAAGGAGCTGGGGGTGTATTGGTATTGGGTTCTTTAATCCAATCGATATTACAACGAAATAAATTTTTTAAAGAGGATCAAGCACTTAGTCCAGAGCATTGGTTGCGAGAGCTTTTTATCCAAATTCATAAAACCTTAGAAACATTTAAGGGCAGTATGTACATCTCTGCTGTGATTGGTTTAATTGATATTCGTAATCTTTGTTTATATTATATGAATGCTGAGCATCCCAATCCTATTTTAATTCGAGGAAAAGAAGCGAGTTTTTTAAATCCCCATAAGAATTTATCAAAATTAGGACTTACAGTGAAAAAAAATCATTTATTCATTCATACACTTCAATTATATAAAGATGATATTCTTATTGTTGGATCAGATGGGAAAGACGATATCGAATTTAACGATGGTTCCATGAACGATAATGAATATTTTTTTATTGATATTTTAAATCAATCAGATTATTCTTTAGATGGTATTTATCGTTTAATAAATTCCATGGGATCAATGAAAGATGATTTTTCATTATTAAAAATCAAAGTAAAAGTACAGTCTCCTTTAGTAAATATAGAAAAACAAACAGAATTATCAACAATAAAAGAAGAATGTTTAAAAAGAATTAATAATAATAATTTCACTAAAGAAGATTTAAAATATATATATCAAAAATTAAATTACTATATTCAATGGAATCCCTTTGATACAAAAATTTTATCGATTTATTCTCAGATATGTTTTAAATTAAATTATTTTAAAGAAGCTCTCGAAGTAATAGAAAGATTATTGATGAGGGATCCCTATAATCCTAACTATTTAATAATAGTAAATAAATTTTATAAAAAATTAGAAAATACCAAATACAAATTCTATCTTTTAGATTATGAAGAGAATAAAAGTAAATACGAAGATTTAATCAAAAAAAATTAGTTAATTTTGTATCTTATCTTAGTGATTTCAATACCTGTTCTTTTTGCAGAAGGTATAGCGATTGGTTTAAATACTTGAATTTTTATTTTATCGATTTCTTTAAAAACATTGAAAAGATGATCAATTAAATCACCTCCTAATTTTTCGAGTAAGCGCGGAGAGTGATTAGAACAAAAAGATAGAATTTCTTTATAGATATCCTTGTAGTTGATAGTATCATGAATTTTATCGCTTATAAGTGCTTTTGAAAAATCTACATCACATTCTATATTTAAAATAATTTCTTGAGGATGGGCACGTTCATCATCTCTTACGCCTATGTTCATGATGACTTTTAATTCTTCTATGATGATTTTCATATAGAGTTAGATAAATTCTCCTCCATCAACAGAAATATTGACTCCCGTAAGAAAATCATTTTGTATCAGGAATTTTATAGCTTCAATAATATATTTTGTATTTCCCGGAATCCTTAGAGGAATCTTTTCTGTTGAAAGTTTATAAAAATTTTCTATTTCTTCTTGGGTTTTTTTTTCTTCGATTACTCCATTTTGATTGAGTTGTGCTGGGGGAAGAATTGCACCCGGAGAAATTGCATTTACTCTTACATTGGGTGCAAGTTCTTTTGCAAGCATATAAGTAGCTCTTTCTAAGCAAATTTTACTTAATCTATATAGAAAATGATCTGTATAATTATATTTTAAACTGGCATCTAAAAAATTAATTACGAGTCCTTTTTTTTGATTTTTAAAAATGATTTTGATTAAATTCAAAGGAGTAAAAAGGTTAACATCGAAAATTTTTTGATAAAGTTCATATTGAAATTCATTCCAATTGTCATACGTGGGGAAAATTGAAGCACTATTGATAACAATATCGATATTTTCGTTATTAATTTTTTGGAAAAATTCATTTCGTTCTTGTTCATTGGAGAAATCTGCTTTTATAAAATAAGAATTTTTGTTATAAACTTGAATTGTTTCGTATAAAGTTAAAATTTCTTTATATGATTCTCTATAATGTAGAATAAATCGTGGTTGGTATTTTGCTAATTCGAGCACAATATCTCTTGCAATTCTTTTTGCACTACCCGTAATTAATATGGTTTTATTGGCTAAATGTTCGAGATCCATAAAATCTCTTAAAATTTTTGAGATTGAATCATTTCTAACATTTTTTTATGATAAGGATCATCTAAATTGGGTTTTTCCCCCGGAGGATATTGTGGTATAAAGTTTTCTATAATAGTCCACTTGGATTCCAGATGTTCATTTAGAAATTCAACATAACCATTGGTTAAATATAAAGCACCATAATTTACATTCTCTTCATTTAATAGGATTTCTTTCCCTATATAAACAGGAATTTCTTTGGGTTTTCCTATGATTTTGGCTTTGGGATTATTCTCAAGTAATCTTGCTAATACATAAGCATAAGGAGAAGTTCTTGTTTGGTATAAGACAATGATTTTCCCCGTAAAGTATATATTGTTCGTGGATTCAATGGTTTGTTTGTCCAAATTTTTTAAGACAATATTTAATAATTTTTGTTTTTCGAGGAAGAGATCTGCAATTTTAATAATTTCTTCTATATCTCCTTGTGATAAATATCTTATATCTAAAATTAAATAATCTGGGTTAATATTATCAAATAAAATTTGTCTTAATTCTCTCGAAGTATCTTTTACTGCAAAACGGATTTGTAAATATAGTAAATTTTTATTATTGATTTTCCAATTGGTCTTTCTTATGGAAATGAGTTTAAAAGCACTTCTATATAAAGAATATTTATTACCTTGGATTACTAGGTCTACTTTTGTTTTAGGTAAGCCTTTAATTCGTGCAACTACATCTTCAAGAAAAAAGTTTTCGACACTTTGATTATCTATAGCTTCAAGGTATTGATTCAATTTGATCTCTCCAAGATGGGCGGGAGAGCCTTCTATGATATCGGTAATAAGAAATTTTCCCATTCCATCTTCATATAATACAATTCCTACACCACTACTATTTTCTTCATTTTTTAATAAGTTTATGGTACTTGGTGGAATAAATATATTTCTTCCTTTAAAGTTTTTTAATAAATGAAAAATAGCTTCTCTATAAAAATTTTCTGCTATTTGTAAATCTTTTTTATAATATTCTCTTAATATTTCTATAAAATATTCTTTTGCATTTAAGCTTGAAACATGGTTTACTTCTGGTTTTATGATTTGAATTGTTCGCAGATATTCTTCTAATGGAATTGTGTCTTCATAAATATAATTTTGTTTAATTTCGTTTTCGATTCTTTCAATAAATAGCTTTGGTTCCATTAATTGAATCTTCTCTTTTTTGCAATAGGTTGCACTCACAATGAATAAAATTAATATATATTTATTTTTTATTTTTAACATATTTTAACCACCATTCTGGATATTTTGCTCTTT
>JBEQAN010000200.1:0-3637 GCA_041640315.1 Leptospiraceae bacterium | reverse complement strand
TTTGAGTTTCATGATTTTGATAATGTTTGATATATTCTATAAACGGATCGCTTTTACAAGAGATTAAAAAAATCAATATAATTTTATAAATCGTTTTCACTTAAATCCCAATAGGCTTCTGGATTTCTCTGTGGTGAACCTTGAGATATATAAGCGGAAAAGGATTCCATCAGTAATCTTGATTCTTCCTTAAAATTTGCTAATTGTTTAAATAAATATCTAACATTCGGATCTTCAAACTTTTCTGACATTTTATTATAAAACTCAGCAGCATCTTCTAATAATTTAACAGCAAGCCCCAGTGCTTCCATTTCTTCTCCCTTCGCATCTCTATGGGTAACCCGATCTAAACGACGCATTAAAATCTGAAGAGAAGTACTATTAAACTTTTGAACTTGTGATGCCATTTTTAAATTTGGGAGAGCTTCCCCACCCTTTACCTCAGAATATAAATCTGATATCATCTTAATTTGTTCATCTTGATCTTCCGCTAATTTATAAAATAAATCTTTGATTGGGCCTTCAGGTAGTTGTTCCGCATTTCTTGTATAAAAATCAAATACATCTTTTTCATGTTGTATACAGGCCGCAACCGCTTCTAAAAACGTGGATTTCTTTACGGGTTTAAATTTTATCATAATATAATATTTTATTTTATCATAAAATCAAATCAAGTAAATTTTAATTGCAATATATAAGGATTAATTTTTTTAAAAATACATTCAAATATGAATATAAAAATTCATTTGGATCAAAATATATTTCATATCATAAACGAAAAATTTTCTGGGGAATATATATCAAAGGGATTAAAGGAATTAAAACTATTTCGTAAAGGACCTTATAAAATCAATCATGTTTTCATCCCCTCTCAATGGAATAGCTTTATTAAATGGCAATATTTAAAAAATTTTATAAATTATATTATAAAATCCCTAAGACAACTAAAAAATGATCATTATTATATTTTAGATATTGGTGCAAATAATGGATATTATTCTTTTCTTTTGTATTATGAATTAAAACAATCCAATATAAAAAGCTATTTTATTTTAATTGATCCTACAGATGATTTTTATCAACAATTTCTTTTTTTGAAACAATTTTTCCCAGAAGAAGATCAAGAACATTGGCAATATTATAAAATTGGATGGCAAGATATAAAAACCCTAAACCTTCGTTTTGATTGTGTTCTTTGTATGGGTATTTTTTATCATCATACCGATCCTTATGAGCTATTAAAAACCATTCATACAAATTTAAATACTGGTGGTATATTAATCCTTGAAACTATCACTATACAATATTCTGAATACCCCTTATGCTTAATTCCAGAAAAAAAATATGCTAATTCCTCTGGAATATGGTTTGTTCCTAATAAATTTGCTGTTATGAATTTTCTAAAAAGAGCTAATTTTAGAAATATTGAATTTCAAAATGAACGATTTATTGTAGAAGAAATGAATTCTCTCGAATATTTACCCGGTTTAAAAGATGCTTTAACAGAAAATTACGAATTTACCATTGAAGGATATCCTAAACCTTATCGTTCTTTTTTTACTGCTCTAAAATAAAAAAAATTTTAAAAATATAATAAAATTAATATAAAAAATTAATTGATATATAATAAAATCAAAAATAAATTGTGGCATTATGAATCATGAAAAAAAATTTATAGTTGGCATTATTGGTCCTAATCAATCATTATGTACTAAAGAGATTTATGACTTTGGTTTATTGTTAGGAAGAAGATTAATCGATGACGGATATATTATCGTTTGTGGTGGTATGTTTGGATTGATGGAAGCAGTATGTAAAGGTGCAAGAAATTCGCCCATCTACACTTATGGTTGTACCATAGGTATTATTCCTTCAATCGAAAAAAAGTATGCCAATCCTTATTGTGATATAGTAATACCAACAGGAATGGGATTAGCAAGAAATATTTTAATTGTAAATACAGCCGATGTAATTGTTGCCATTGGTGGTGGTGCTGGAACCCTTTCCGAAATAGCTTATTCGTGGCAGACAGGAAAAGAAATTTTATGTTATAAAGGATTTGAAGGATGGGCAAAACAACTTGCTGGTATGGAACTCGATTCCACGCAACAAAGAAAGATTATTGCAGTAAATTCATTAGAAGAAATTCTACAGACCCTTAGAGAAATTTTATATAAAGTGAAAATTTAAATTTTATCAAAAAAATCTTTAAAAACAAAGCTATTTTTTGATTCCTTCAATCCTTGTACTACGATTATAAAGATTTCTTTTAAATTCTTGATTGCTATTATATGAATCTTAAATTTTATGTAATCTATGTATATTCTGCAATATTATCAATTTGGCAATATTCCAGAAAAGGAATTAGAAACTACAAGAAATTGGTTTTACCAAAAATGCTTAGAATACCAACTAAAAGGGTTAATTCTACTTGCAACAGAAGGTATTAATCTTTCCGTTTCTGGAAGCAAATTTTTACTCGATGAATTCCTTGAAGATTGTAAAGATGCCCCCTATCCTTTACGTCCAGAAACACGAATTCGACTTATGAAAACCCCTATCATGCCTTATAAAAAATTGATCGTAAAAATTAAAGAACAAATCATCCCCTTCCCAGTAGAAATTGATCTCTCTTTAAATCAGAATCACTATTTAACACCAGAAGAATTTCATCAACTGATGAAAGAAGAAAAAGTTATACCTGTCGATACGAGAAATTATTACGAATGGAAAGTGGGTACTTTTAAAAATGCTTTAAAATTTCCCATTAGAAAATTTAGAGAACTTCCATTCCATATAGATTGGTTTAAAGAACAATACGAAAAACATCATGATAAAATTCTTGTAACATTCTGTACTGGTGGTATTCGTTGCGAAAAAGTCGTACCATTTTTAATCCAACAAGGTTTTACGAATGTTTATCAAATTGAAGGCGGCATCTTAGACTATTTTCAGAAATTCCCAAATGGATTTTGGGAAGGAGAATGCTTTGTTTTTGATGAAAGATATACCATATTACCAAATTTTGAAATAGGTAAAATTAAACCTTGTCAAATTTGTGGACAACCAGTCATTGAAAATCAATGTGTAAGATGTGGCAATGTTAATATCGCATAAAATATTTATTTTAAAAAGGAAAGTTATATGTCAATTTTATTAAAAGATAAATCTACAAAATCACAAGAAATCCTTGAAAAAGCCCTAAAAGGTTATCGAATAACAAAAGAAGAAGCTTATGAACTTTACATGAATGGTGATTTTTTGGAAATTCAATCTGTTGCAAGAGCAATTCGAAATCGATTCAATAAACCTGGCATTGTAAGTTATACTGCTTTTAGGGTTGTAAATTATACAAACTATTGCAATGTAGAATGTAGCTTCTGTTCTTTTATGGATGAAATCAATTCAAATCGCGGATATGTTTTAAGTAAAGAAGAAATTTTAAAAAAAATGGAAGAAGCAATTGCCTTAGGTGCAGAACAAATGTTTTTACAAGGTGGTGTTTATCCCGAAATTCCTTTTGATTATTATCTCGATGTTTTAAGAAGTACAAAAGAAACATTTGGCAAACATATTCATATTAGAGGATTTTCACCAGTAGAATTAATCAACATGGAAAAGATCACAGGTTTACCAC
>JBEQAN010000199.1:0-3675 GCA_041640315.1 Leptospiraceae bacterium | reverse complement strand
TCATAAACGAAATAAAGAAAACAGGTAAGTATGGAGAGAAACCTATTTTTACAAAAGAAGATATTCAAAACTTCGAAACTATGTTAAATTTCAAGTTTCCTGAAGATTATAAAAATATTGTATCGACACTTGAACCAGAGATTGCTAATTTTTATTTTCTAAAACCATTTCGACATCCCGTTAAACCACAATATATCATCTTTGCAGAATGGACTGAAGATCAATTCGCTTTCAATGAAAAAGATCATAGTATTATAACAATTTTAGAAAATGATGATACGGGGAAATCGTGGAAACAATTTTCAGAATGGATGCAATACGTTTGGGAAATGAGTAACAAACCCATAAACCCAGAATAAATGCAAAAATTTAAATCCTTTATCTATTCTAGTACAAAACAATTCATACGCTTTGGGATAGTTGGTGTAATTAATACTCTTATTACTATTAGTATAATATTTATTTTATCTAACGTTTATAATGTACATTATATCATTTCTAATATTATTGGCTATATTGCTGGTTTTATGAATAGTTTTCTAATGAATAAATTTTGGACTTTTCAATCTAAGGGTAATTTTTTGAAAGAATCTTATTGGTTTATTTTAGTATTTCTAATAAGTTATGCTTTACAAGTTCTAATTTTGTATTACTTACATGGGATATTAAAAATTAACGAAAATCTATCACAAATTTTAAGCATGATATGTTATACTCTTGTCAATTTTATCTTGAATAAATTTCTGACATTTCGATGAAGAAAACGAAAAATGAACTTTTATCTGTAATTGTACCATGTTATAACGAAGAGGAAGTTATAGAAGAAACATATAAAAGATTAACTAATGTTTTAAAAACATTAAAAATCAATTACGAAATTCTTTTTATTAATGATGGAAGTAAAGATAATACCTTAAATATCCTTACTACATTAGCAAAAAAAGATTTCTCTGTTAAAATCATTTCATTTTCAAGAAACTTTGGACATCAAGCAGCAGTAACAGCTGGTATAAATTATTGTAAGGGCGATTATGCATTAATTATTGATGCTGATTTACAAGATCCTCCTGAAATCATTCCAGAGATGTTAAAAACTTTAAAAGAGGAAAATGCTAATGTAATTTATGGAGTAAGAAAAAAACGAAAGGGAGAAACCATATTTAAGAAAACAACTGCCTGGTTATTTTATAAGATTATTAATTTTTTATCAGATATACCTTTACCAGAAAATACGGGGGATTTTCGTCTAATCGATAGAAAAGTAATCGATGCATTTAATAATCTACCAGAGAAAAATAAATACATTAGAGGGTTGATTTCATGGGTTGGATTTAAACAAATCCCCTATTACTATATTCGAGAACCAAGATTCGCTGGAGAAACAAAGTACCCATTATCAAAAATGATTAAATTCGCAACAACTGCCCTATTATATTTTACTAGAAAACCTTTAAAATTAGCAACACAACTAGGATTTTTAAGCATCATCATTGGTCTTATATTAACGTTATATGTATTTTTTTCTTTAATTGTACGGCCTCATCAAACCGTGTCTGGCTGGGCATCTACCATAATAATCATTATTTTCTTTGGGGGAGTTCAATTGTTAACTATTGGTGTAATGGGAGAATATATTGGAAGTATATTTGATGAGATTAAAAATCGTCCCATATATATTATTGATAAAAAATATAATTTATGAACCTTATAATTAGTAAAATACTTTATATAATTTTATTTATATTTATTTTAATCTTTCAAACTGATTGTCTTCAAAATAAAGACATACCACCAATTATACAAAAGGGAGTTTTAGATTTAAATTATTGGGATTTTTCCCATGGATATGTTCCTCTTAAGGGAGAATGGGAATTTTATTTTAATGAGTTGTTATATCCTAACGATTTTAATAATCGTCAAATAATACCCAAGAATTATTTGTATAGTCCTTCGAGTTGGACGGAAAATCAATTACCTAGTATAGGTTATGCAACGTATAGAATCAAAATCATTCATTTAAAATATCCTCAAATGATAGGATTCAAAATTCCTTATATGAATTCTAGTTATCGGCTATTTGTAAATGGAGAACTGATTGCAAGAAATGGGATAGTAGATACAAATCCCGCACTATCGATTCCCCAACATCTACCCCAAATTAAAATTCTTTATAATACATCGTCTGAAATGGAAATTGTTTTACAAATCGCAAATTTTACAGATAATATAGGGGGAATTTGGGATTCTATATTAATTGGAACAGAAGATCAAATTATTCGAGAATTTTGGATATCCATAGGGCTGGAACTTTTTTTCTTTGGGGTGATTTTAATTATGGGATTTTATCATTTGTTTTTGTATTTTTTTAGAAATCAAGAGAAAGCATCTCTATATTTTGGATTATTCTGCTTATTTATCGCGATTCGAATATTGGTCACTGGAGAAAAACATTTAATCCACCTATTCCCTAATTTTCCTTGGGAAACCCATATCAAATTAGAATATCTAAGTATTTACTTGGGGCTTCCAGCTTTTAGTTATTTCTTATTCTTTAGCTATAATTATTCTTCTAAAAACCTATTTCATGAACATAAAAAAAATTTAAAAAATATTTTTAAAGATATTCTTAGCGAAGAATTTTATTATCCTATTATTGAATTTATTTTTTATTTTTCTTTACCTTTTATCTTGATAACATTTTTTACAAAAACTACCTTCTTTAGCAAATTACTTCCTATTTATCAAATATTTTTAGTCCTTTCATCGATCTATCTTTTATATGGTATTATCCTTGCAACCGTGAAAAAAAAGGAAGGTAGTATTTTTTCTCTTATTGGAATTATCATACCTTTTTTTACAATCATCAATGATATTTTATATGCAAAAAAAATGATTCAAACTGGCTACTTTATCCCACTTGGAATTTTCATGTTTATTTTATTTCAATCATTATCCTTAGCATATAAGTTTTCCTTATCATTTACTCAAATAGAAACATTAACAAATCACTTAAAAGCCTTATTAAAATCCTTTGAAAAATTTATACCTAAACAATTTTTAGAATTTTTAAATAAACACGATATTACTCAAGTAAAAATAGGAGATCAAATTGAAAAAGAAATGACAGTATTTTTTTCTGATATTCGTAAATTTACTTTTATTTCTGAACAACTAACGCCAAATGATAATTTTATTTTTATCAATAAGTATTTTAATTTTATAGAACCCATCATTGAAAGTCACAATGGTTTTATTGATAAATATCTTGGAGATGGTTTTATGGCATTATTCGCTCATTCGCCAGAAGATGCTTTAAAATGCAGTATAGATATACAAGAAAAATTAAAAGAATTTAATCAAATGTTAAAAGAAAAGAATTTTGAACCCATTAAAGTTGGAATTGGAATTCATACTGGAAGATTAATCTTAGGTGTGGTTGGATCTGAAAATCGTATGGATACAACTGTAATTTCTGATGTAGTAAATACAACATCTCGTTTAGAAAAATTAAATAAAGATTTTGGAACAGATATCATTATAAGTGAAGATTCATTAAAATATATCCAAAATGTGCATTTGTATAAATTAAGATATATTGGAAGTGTTCTATTAAGAGGGAAAACACGTTCTGTAAGAATTTACGAAGTATACAATCACTATCCACAAGCTGTCATT
>JBEQAN010000198.1:0-3676 GCA_041640315.1 Leptospiraceae bacterium | reverse complement strand
ATCTTAAAAATGTTATGCAAACCCTTCGTAATTCCTTCCAAAAAGTAAATGAAGTCACTAATATCATGACTGATATCGCTGATAGAACTAACCTACTCTCTCTTAACGCCTCTATTGAAGCCGCCAGAGCTGGTGAACATGGACGCGGTTTCGCTGTCGTCGCTCAGGAAGTTAGTAAACTCGCTGATAATAGCCTCGAAAATTCTAAAAATATTACTAAAATTATTAAAGAAAGTAGCATCAACCTTATGAATGGAGAAAATAATGTCCTTATTACCTATAATCTTATCGATATCCAATCCCATAATGTTGAAAATGTCCTTGAATTCTTTCAAAAATTAAAAAATAAAATACGCGAACAAATTAATAATAATCAAAAATTTATTATTAATTTACAAAATATATACAAAATCAGTAAAGAAGTAGAAGGATTCTCTAAGGAACAATCGCTCGGAATTGAAGAAATCTCCAAAACAGTATCTTCTATGGAAAAATCTATACAAAAAATTGTACAGAAATTTTTAAATTTAAATGAACAAATAAAAGGATTAAAAAATTTATCTGATTCTCTAAGAAATAGTGTACTACAATAAAATTTACTATGCATAAAAATATCTATAAAATAAACTAAGCATATGTATAAAATATGAATCTTGAATTTTAAAAAAAGTTATGAAAAGATCCCATACTTAAAGAAAACTTGATGTATTTGAATCTTTATATAGTATTGCTGTTTTAGGTGCTTAACTTATAGGTATTTTACCAATTGCCCATATTTTGGAAATCCTTATAAAATAAAAAATTATTTTATGTTTGAATACAGTGTAAAAGCTATGGGCGATGCTTGTAGAGTTTTAAATATACTTTTTTTATACATATACTGATAAAAATAAATTCATCTACTTAATTGGAAACTTCGCTCCTACATTTGGTGGTAGTGAATAAATATTACTTGTAAAAAAATCAAATTTTAGCATGCTACGTTGACGTTTTCCTGAGCGAACTAACTATTATATTATTTCGTATAGCTTATAATGTTTGGAATAATTCTTTTGTTAGCATTAAACTTTTTAATGATACCTTAGATGCACTTAAAGATGAATTCTAATGATGGGATCTTACTTATTTTGGAGAAATGAGTGTTTATCATAATAGTTTTTACTAATTTAAATATAGAATTACTTTATAGTTAATTAAGTCTATTGATGAGTAAAAGATACTTCCATATTCTATTACAAAATTTTGCTAATATTATTGTTGTAGGTAAACTAAGATTGAATTTAAGGATTTATTTGAACTACTTATATTTTTTCAAGAAAATTTTATAATATGTTTACGTTAAGAAAGAAATATAGACATGGAAATCAACCCATACGGAGAATATATTTATTTTCATAAAATTACTTGAGTTAATAAAAAATATTATGTTTACAACTAATAAATTAGATGGACTCCTATGGGAGTTAGAACGAATTGAAAAGTTTCTCTTAAAAAACATTCATACAATTATCTGAATAATACCAAAATATTATAAAATACAATTATCTTGATAGATAATACACCACTCCCTTTGTGTATAATTTTTTAAAAAAGATAAGTTTAATTCCAATTTGTCTCCAGCTCTGGGTTCATTTTATCAATTTCTGGTGCATATTTTTGTTTCATGTCTTAGTGAATTTTTTTTTAAAAAAAATCTTAAAGTACCCAAAAAACCTTAGATTTATAGATTTTATTTTCAGTAGTGGGATTTATTCTAATCCAATATCTTTTACATTCTTTCATTCATGATTCATAATCTATGGTTAAAGTTCATTTTATGCTATTTTTTAATTGCATTCAAAAATATTTTGCAAGTAAAAATAAATAGTTATGGAATATCAATATCAAATTTAGTAATACAAAATACCTTACAAACTTTTAGATTGATAGAAAACCTATATTTTTTGCATCTTCCCATATTTAGTTGTTTGGATTTTTAATTAAATAATTAGGTTAATAATAAAAAAATTTTTTGGATGATATACCACTCATAAAAATTTTTAAAAATTAGTAATGGATTTTAATAAATTTTAAATTAGAAAATTTATATAAAATTTTATAAAAAATTTCAATATAAAAAATATTCAAACAAAGTAATAGTTTAAAAATTAAAATAAGTATATCGAATATACAAAAATTGATAATAAGCCTATCTAACCAAATCATTTATATCCCAAAACAAAGGATATACTAATCTTAAGTTAGCCAGTATATTATTATTACATATTAGGATGCTTTGAATTTATTACAATCAATATATGAATGGATAGAAAAATTACAATAATTGAAAAAATTATAAACTAAGAAAAGTTGTTTAATGCATAAGTAAAGCTTAAAAGAAACATTTAGATAAACATAATTATACCAAAATAAAAAAAATTATAATAAATTAAAATAATATTTAACTACATAATTCGTAAAGATTAAAAGTGATAGATGATATTCATAGAGCCCTAACCAATCCAAGATTTTATTAATTGTTAAAAAAATATGTTAAGCAACAAAAATATGATTTTCATTATATCTTTAGAATATAGATATGGCTTAAAAAATAAAACAGTTATATATACAATCTAAATTTATAATTTTTATTTTTTCGTTAATTTCTATAATTTTTAATTAATTTTGATGTTATAATCCTATTTTAGAAAACGAAATTAATAAATCTATGTTACAAAAAATTAACATAAAATCCAATGAATGTAGATAGCTTTTTTTAAAAAAAATGAAATCAGTTACTTGAAGATTAACAATTACAAATTGTAAACCTTATAATGCTATTAAAATTTCAAAATATAAACTATTGTTATACAAAAAACTCAATATATTCTTGTCAACAAAAAGTTATTTGAAAATTTGAATTACAAAATAGTACAAAATAAAATTACGGGAGAGATTTATATGAATCCAAAAAAAACCACACTTGAAGAAAATACTAATATAGAAGAAATCATTCAAAAAAAAGCTACAAGAATTTTTTTAAATTTAAGATATTTCCTTATAACACTTTATTATACTGGAGCAACTCTATCCATCCAAACATCAAGTATGATAGAACTTGTAAGTTATTATGCAGGTGCAACAATAATGTTACTGACTGGTATTATCTATGAATTTTATTTAAGAAAACTTAAAAACCAAAATATTCAATTTAATGAAAAAATTTATCGCTTAGATTTTATAATTTTACTTATTGATATGACTGTAGTAAATTGGGTATTTATCGCGAATGTTATCAATATAACAGTAAACGCTGCTAGATTCTGGGGAAATTCTGTTTTATTGATGATTCCTATTTTTTATTTAATGTTTGCGGGATTTTTTTCTAAAAAAAGAAAAGAAGCTATTTTGTTGGGACTTTATGCCATTCTTGGGATCATTGTAACATTTATCTTTTCTGTTAATAATGGTGTTAAGTTTATACTGGAAGAACCAAAAACAAAAAGTGAAGTACAGATTTCATTTCCAATTTTAATAATTTTATTTTATCTGACTTTTACATTAATTACTTATAGTTTTGTAAACTATATTCGTGAAATTTTTAAAACTATTGAAGATAAATCTCTCCAGCAACAAAAAATTTTTAAAGAACTAAACTCAATTTATGAAAAAATCATCTCTAGCACTAAAGAAATGG
>JBEQAN010000197.1:0-3685 GCA_041640315.1 Leptospiraceae bacterium | reverse complement strand
ATTTATTCTTACTAATACAACCCACCAAAAGTTAACAGGAATTACCTTAGAAGAAATACAAAATAAATATCTATGGGAATTAGAAACCATCATCCCTAAGGAACAACTTCAAAATATTAAAAGTCATTATGATCAATGTTCTATTGAAAAAAAACAAATTGAATATGAAGAGGAAATTCTCATCAAAAATCAAATGACCTATTGGTACACAAAACTTATTCCCATCCTTCATAATGAAAAAGTTAAGATTATTATTGGAATGTCCATTGATATTAGTAAACTGAAATTTATTCAAAAACAACTAGAAGAACGTAATTATCTTATAGAAAATCTTTTAAGAAATTCTCCTGTTGGTATTGCTGTAACGAATGAAGATTTACATATCATTTACTACAATGAAAAATTTTTGCACATGTGGGATTTAAATCAGAATCTTGTAAAAGATGATAAAAAGGTTTTTATTAAAATGTTAAGACAAATTGAAAATAGAAATAAAGTATATAGGAAAATCATAGAAATTGTAAAAGCAAAAAAAAAGGGTATAATAAAATTTCTAAAAGTAAAAAAGAAATATATCCAGATGGAAATCTATCCATTCTTCTTTTTTAAAGAAGATAATACTAAGATTTTTGCGGGTTATATTGGTGTCTATTATGATAAAACCAAAGAATATATTCAACAAAAACAATTACAAAAAGCTTTAAAAGAAGCTCAATTAGCTTATAAAACTAAAACAGACTTTCTTGCAACTGTAAGTCATGAACTAAGAACACCCCTTACAACCATTATAGGTCTAACGGATTTACTAAAACAGTCCAATAAGGATCCAGAAGTTCAAAATTATATTCAAATGATAGATCAATCCGCTAATTATCTTTTAAATCTTGTTCAAGATATATTAGATCTTTCTTCTTTTGAATTAAAAACTAAAAAAATCGAGGAAAAACCTTTCTTGTTATCAAAACCTATTGAGCTTTTAATCAAATCTTATAAATTTCATAGTAGCCAAAAAAATTTACAATTTGTATATACAACCAATATTAAAGAATATCCTATTGTAATCAGTGATGAAAAACGTTTATATCAAGTTATTAATAATTTACTTTCAAATGCTTTAAAATTTACTCCATCGGGACGAATCGATTTTAGAGTATTTATAGAAAAAGAAGACGATGATTTCATTGAACTTCTAATTGAAGTAGAAGATACGGGTATTGGTATTTCGGAAGAAGAATTACCTTATATATTTAAAAAATTTAAGAAATTAGATGAGTTGAATATAAACCCTCAGGGTATAGGAATTGGATTGTCTTTAGTGAAAGAAATTATTACCTTAATGGGTGGGAAAATAACGGTGTCTTCGAAATTAGGGGTTGGAACAAAGTTTCAAGTATTTCTCTCATTACGAAAACAAAAAGAAATAAAACCTATGAATTTAGAGGCTCTTGATATTAATGAAATTATCACACAGTTTAAACCAAAACTTGAAAGTAAGAAAATTTTAATTGCTGAAGATACCATAGAAATTCAATTTATAATTAAAAAATTCTTAGGCGATCTAAATATTCAATTTGATTTGGTGTCTAATGGTGTAGAGGCTCTAAATAAAATCCATCAGAATTCATATGATTTAATCTTATTAGATATTCGGATGCCAGTGATGGATGGATTTTCTACACTTAATCTAATTCCAGAACACATAAAAAAATGTACTCCTATTGCTGCATTAACTGCCTATTCGATGGAAGAAGATATAAAAAAAACAAAAGAAGTGGGTTTTGTAGATCATATCTCAAAACCCCTAAAGAAAAAAGAATTTATAGTAAAACTTATTCAACTTTTGCTTAATAAAGCACGCTGATATTTTTCTATAGCATGAAGTATTTTTTCTTTAGTTTCGTTTTTATTTAACTCTGCCTTACCAAAACCATATTCTGCTCCATATTGAACTGCTTCTTTTTGATACTCTGGATAATTAGAAACTAACATTACAGGTATTTCTTTTAGAACTTCATTTCCTTTGATCTTTTTTATTAATTCTATCCCATCAGAATGATCTTTATCAATTTTTCGATTTACTAAAACCAATATATATCGATCCTTTTCTTTCATTAATTTATCGTAAGCTGTTTCAATATCATCTACTTTTTCACAATTCAAATCTAAGGATTGTAATAATTTGGTTATTAAACTATGATCGTAATTACATTGACCAACACTCATAACGATTTTATCCTTCATTGATGTTTCTCCTATTTCAATTTGTTATTATCAATAAAATTAAATTTGAAAAAAAGAATACTCTATAAAGAGATCACTTTTTAAAAAGCTTAAAAATTATAAATTTTTTTTTATTTATTTGTTAAAAAAAGAGAAAATTAGAATTATAGCAAAAACTTAGTTATATTGAATCCATATTTCACGATTTTCTATTAATAAGTTATGTAATCCCAAATCAAAAAACTATATATATTTCAATATCAAGTATTTTAATTCAATAAAACTAATAAAATGAATTTGACATAAAAGTCAAAATTTTTTTAATTATCTATCAAATTGACATATCTGGAGGTTTGGATGAATAAAGTACGTTTTAAAGTAGAAGATAAGATAGCCATCATAACCATGGACTCTGATGAACAGAATACAATTGATGGAGAGTTTATATCTGATTTTCGAATGTGTCTTCAAGAAATTCCAAAAACAGACGCAAAGGTTGTAATTATAGAATCAGCACGAGAAGATTATTTTTGTAATGGATTTAATCCCAATATATTTCTTGGTGCCAGTGGCGAAGAAATTAAAAAAAAGATGAGAGATTTAATGATTCTCGGTTATGAACATTTTTTATTTCCTTTACCTACAATTTCTGCTATAACTGGATATGCGGCGGGGGGTGGTGCTTTTATTGCGACTTATAATGATTTTAGATTTATGAGCAAGAAAAAAACAAGAATTGGATTTACAGAAGTCAATCTTGCAATGACTATTCCATCCATCGCCCTCGAAATTCTAAATGCCAAAATTGGGTATCAAAATATGATTCAAACTGTACTTTTAGGTAGATTATTTAAGGCAGAGGAATGTTTAAAGTACAATTTAGTAGACGAAATTTTTGAAACTCACGAAGAAACCAAAAACGCGGCTTATAAATTAGCAAAGCAAATTTCTGCATTACCAATACAATCACTTAAATCATTAAAAAAAGGTGCTATTAGGTGGTTTAAAATCGATCACTTCTTAGAACAAATTGAAAAAGACCTACAGGAAGTAGAACAATTAATGCTTCATCCAGATTGTATGGAGGCCCTTAGTGCTTTAAAAGAGAAAAGAAGACCCCGCTTTAGTTCTTAAAAATTGTTCCACCCTCACACTCTGTTATCTCAGTATGATGGGACTATTAAATTGCTTTTTCGATTTTTTCAATAGTAAAAGATTTTTCTTTGCCAAAATTCACAACATCTCCCACTTTTTTACCAATAAATAATTTACCAAGTGGTGATGCATACGAAATTACATTTTTCTCTGGATTTACATCCCAAGGTCCTAAGAGTGTATAATATAAGTTTTCGTTTGTGTTGTTATCTTTTAAATAAATCCTCGTACCAATAGTAACAACATCAATACGCACTTTAGAAGAGTCAATAGGTACTGCTTTAGATAAATCTCTTTCTAATTTTCGAAT
>JBEQAN010000196.1:0-3691 GCA_041640315.1 Leptospiraceae bacterium | reverse complement strand
GCTGAAGGAACACTAAAAAACATCATCGATTTAAACGAAAAAATCTTCGAAATCCTAAACAAAAATCAAAATCGATTACAAATAAAATGTGAGTTTAAAAGTATCAGTGGATGTTTTAGTGAACTTATCGAAAAAGCAAAAGAAAAATACCAACAAAATGTTGTAATCCTCATTGACGAATACGACAAGCCCATATTGGATAACATTACAAATATAGAAATTGCAAGAGAAATGAGAGAAGGACTAAAAAACTTCTACTCTGTCATCAAAGGTCAAGACGCCAACATCAAATTCGTCTTTATGACAGGGGTAAGTAAATTCAGTAAAGTCTCCATCTTCTCGGGGCTCAATAACCTAAGAGACATCACCATTAACAAAAAGTATTCCTCTATCTGTGGGTATACAGAAGAAGATCTAATAAAATATTTCTCTGAATATCTTTTAGACAAAAATATAGAAGATATTCGATACTGGTATAATGGCTATAGTTGGAGTGGAAGCGAACGTGTCTACAACCCCTTTAGCATCCTAAACTACCTCGAAGATGGAGAATTCAAAAACTACTGGTTTGAAAGTGCCACCCCTACCTTTTTGATTGAATTACTCAAACAAAAAAAATATTACATTCCCAATTTAGAAACCATAGAAGCAGGAGAAACCCTCATTGGTAGTTTTGATATTGATTATATCAATCCAGAGAATTTAATGTTTCAGGCTGGATATTTAACCATTGATTCTGTCAAACAAGGAGTGGCAGAGATAAGATATAAACTTACTTATCCCAATTTCGAAGTAAAAAAATCTTTAACAGAATATATTTTGTTAAATTATTCTTATGATGAATCACAAACTTCAAAGTTTAGGATAAAAATAGAAGAAGCCTTAGTAAGTTGTGATTTAGAGAGGGTTAAAGAGATGATGGAATCCCATTTTGCCTCCATTCCCTCAGATTGGTATAGAAAAAACGATATTGACCATTACGAAGGTTATTATGCCAGTGTCTTTTATAGTTATTTCGCCTCCTTGGGTTTAGATGTAAGATGCGAAGATACAACGAATTATGGAAAAATCGACATGGTAGTTGTAATGAAACATGCAATATTTATTTTTGAATTCAAAGTCCTTAAAACACAAGAAGAAACAGGACAAGCGTTAAAACAAATCAAAGAAAAAAATTACAAAGAAAAATACAAATCCATGAATGTTCCCATCTATCTTGTAGGCATAGAGTTTGACAAAGAAAAAAGAAATATCGTCGGGTTCGAGTGGGAAGTAGTAAAGTGAAAGATAAAGGTAAAGGTTAAGAAATTAGCGTATGTAGACCCAAGATACTACTCGCATCCTTGCTATCAGCTTGTTTAAACAATCATCAAGATGATGGTAGAACCCTGAGTTTACGTTCCCACGCTCGCACCTTCATTAAACAAAACCCTTTACATCTCAACTCTCATGACTCACATCTCACGCCTTAATAGGTTAAAGTAAAGGTAGAGGTTGAGAAACTACGCTCCCCAAGGTACTACGAGCATCCCTGCTCGCAGATTCATTTATGCTACCATTCAAGATGATGGTAGTACACTGGATTTTTCACGTCAATGCCCAGAGTTTTATAAAACCAACTCTTACATCTCACCTCTCACACTTAACCCTAATTTTTCTCTTGCATTCACAAAATTTCTCTTATATTTTTTTATAGATATTTTCCAATATTAAAATAATAAGAACCTTAATAAAAGGTTATCCTATGAAAAAAAAACTACCCATCGGTATAAGTTCCCTCAGGGAAATCATATACGGTGATTATATTTACGTAGACAAAACATTCTTTGTCCATGAACTCGTAAATACAGGGAAATATTATTTCCTCAGCCGTCCAAGACGCTTTGGAAAATCTCTGTTTGTGGACACCCTAAAAGAAGCTTTCGAAGGAAATAAAGAACTATTCCAAGGTTTATATATCTATGACAAATGGAATTGGGAGGTAAAATACCCCGTCATTCATATAAGCTTCGCTGAAAAAGTCTTTCATTCAAGAAAAGAACTTGAAGAAGAAATGATAGAAATATTAAAACTTAACATGGTAAACTTAGGTGTAAATTGTGAAAATCTAAAAAACCCTGCATCTTGTTTTCGAGAATTAATCCGCAATGTAAAAGAAAAATACCAACAAAATGTTGTAATCCTCATTGACGAATACGACAAGCCCATATTGGATAACATTACAAATATAGAAATTGCAAGAGAAATGAGAGAAGGACTAAAAAACTTTTATTCTGTCATCAAAGGTCAAGATGCCAATATCAAATTCGTCTTTATGACCGGTGTAAGTAAATTCAGTAAAGTCTCCATCTTCTCGGGGCTCAATAACCTAAGAGATATTACCATAAACAAAAAGTATTCCTCTATCTGTGGTTATACAGAAGAAGATCTAATAAAATATTTTTCTGAATATCTTTTAGACAAAAATATAGATGACATTCGATATTGGTATAATGGCTATAGCTGGACAGGAAACGAACGTGTCTACAACCCCTTTAGCATCCTAAACTACCTCGAAGATGGAGAATTCAAAAACTACTGGTTTGAAAGTGCAACACCCACTTTCTTAATTGAACTCCTAAAAGAAAAAAAATACTACATCCCACAACTGGAAACCTTAGAAACCGATGAATCCCTTATCGGTACCTTCGATATCGACTTCATCGAACCTGAAAATCTCCTTTTTCAAGCAGGATATCTAACCATAGAAAACTATCATCAAGATTATGGTGAAATCTGGTATAAACTTACCTATCCCAACAAAGAAGTAAAAGTATCTTTAAACAATTATATCTTAAAACATTATTCCTATAGTTCCCAAGAAACTATCAATCGAAAGAAAAATTTAAAGGAGTATTTAGAAAAAAAAGACATTGAAAAGATTAAAGAATTGATGGAATCCCATTTCGCCTCCATTCCCTCTGATTGGTATAGAAAAAACGATATCGACCATTACGAAGGATACTACGCCAGTGTATTCTATAGTTATTTCGCTTCCTTGGGTTTAGATATCCGATGTGAAGATACTACTAACTATGGAAAAATCGATATGGTTGTTCTTATGAAACATGCTATCTTTATTTTTGAATTTAAAGTCATAAAATCACAAGAAGAAATAGGTCAAGCACTAAAACAAATCAAAGAAAAAAATTACATAGAAAAATACAAATCCAACAATGTTTCCATCTTTCTTGTGGGAATAGAATTTGACAAAGACAAAAGAAATATCATTGGGTATGAGTGGGAGCTGGGTTAAGGTAGAGGTAGAGGTTGAGGTTGAGAAAATAGCTTGTGTCACCCCGAGGTACTATGAGCATCCTTGCTCGTAGATCCCTTTTCGCTACCATCAAGGATGATGGTAGTACCTTGGGATTCTGCGTCCCTACCCACAGCCTGTATATAGCCACAATTCACAACTTACATTTCACATCTTAACTTGAAAAACTTCTGTTTTATTTGATGTATCCTCTTTTATTTTTTAAAATTTTTTAAAAATTCAAAGATTTTAAATACTATATTCTAACATTTGAATTAAAATTCCACCAGCTACAGTTTGATTTTCTTGATTAATTAAAATAAAAGAGCCCGTATATTTACTCATGGTATAAGGATCAAAGTAAATATCTTCTGAAAGTTTTAGTTCTATTTTGCC
>JBEQAN010000195.1:0-3705 GCA_041640315.1 Leptospiraceae bacterium | reverse complement strand
TTTCGAAGGAATTACAAAAAAGGATTATCTTATCAGACATTGAAATCCGAGAGAAAACCGTCAATTATACAGTTCATACGTTAAAACGACTTAAAAGCGATCTTTCTACAGGTATACTCATTGGAGCTGATAGCTTAGAATCATTACTACAATGGAAAGAAATCGAATGGATCCTTAAAAATTATTCTTTTTATGTAATTTCGCGCACTCGTTTTTCTTTTCAAAAAATAGAAAAAGAAATAGAAAATATCATTAAGCTCCATCCTTATAGTAGGTTTGTATTGCTAAATTTTTATCCCCCAAATTGTAGCTCCACAGAAATACGAAACAAACTAAGACAATACAATGATTATGAACATTTCAAAGATTGTCTTAGCGAAGAGGTATATAACTTTATTAAAGAAAATAAACTTTATCTTGATTGAATTTTATTAGCTATCATCAAATTAGAGGTTCCAGGATAAAAATTATATCCAGTGCCAAATGGCAAAGGTTTTACTTCATTTTTATTGGTATAAATCTTTTTTAAATCTGGTTGGTAGCGATTTTTAAATAGTTCAATGGGAGAAGTATAACTACCATAAAAGGTTAACTTCCAAAGAGATGGATTAAAATATTTTAATGGAATACCAGAATCATCTTGAATGATATAAGTACTATTTTCTAATATAAAATCACGAATCATAGAGAAACTATCATTGTGCATGAGATACGATGCGGCTTTTATAAAAGTTATAAATGGTGCTTTTGTACGCAAAACATCAAAAAAATATTGTTTTTCTTTAATGGAATCATTACGAATATTGATTTGAAAATACGTTAATGTTTTTATAATTTGCTTTTTATGAGATGTATCGGAATTTCTATTAATAAAATAGATTCTGATTCCTTTTATAGTATTACTATTAGAACGATTTTCAACAATACCATTTGGATATAGTTCTACTGGGGTAATACGAACAATATCATTTTGATTGTATGCTAAAAACGTTAATAGCACAGGCTCTACACCATCTAACTCTTTAAAAAAATTAACTTTCATATCATTAGTTCGAAAAAAAGAATAATTTAAAATACTTCTTAAACTATCACGAACAAAATATAAATATCGATTTAAATCCTTTTCGTTTAAAACAGAAAGATCTGTAAGTTGTCCTGGAGGCTCTAAACCAAAAAGAATATATTCCTTAGAGCATGGAAATAAAATCTCCGCATTCAGTATATCTGGACCACTAAAAGGATAAAATAATGTTTGATCTTCTTTACACAAAAAAGATAATTCTTCTTTTGTCCACTCTTTCATTTTATTAAGTCTTATATTTTCTGCATTTTGCCAAGCTTTTTGCATTTCCTTATAATGACTTTCATATCCCTGAGATTGAAGGATCTTGTTATATTTATCTTGATAAGAATTTTCTTGTGGATTGATAATCCCCGCTAAGATTTTACTATAGATTGTATTTTGGATATCAATATAGATAGTTTGTTGTGGTTCTTTTTTTTGATTTCTTTCTGGTTCAATACAAAAAAGAAGTTCAATTAAAAATAATAAAGAAAACAATAGAAAGATTTTTTTAATGTCGATCATAAAGAAACTTTAAATAAATGAAGCATTATTAAGTCAATAAAAAAAATTGCCTTATTCTTAAACTTCATTTTTTTGGTTAAATTTAAAATTAAAAACCCATTAGAGGCATTATGACAAATTCTTCACAAACAATAGAATTAAAACTTAGTGATACATCAAAATCATTAAAAAGACAACTGGGATTATGGACTGCTACGTTCGTGGTCATTGCCAGTATGATTGGTTCTGGAATTTTTGGTAATACGGGTATCATTCAATCTGCAGTTCAAAATTCTTATGTTGTGTTTTTATTATGGATTTTAGGAGGTATCATAGCACTTTCTGGTGCTTTATCCTATGCAGAGCTTTCTACTTTAATGCCCCATGCGGGTGGAGAATATGTTTATCTAAAAAATATTTTTGGATTACTTCCTTCATTTTTAACTGGATGGGTTTCTTTTGTCGTTGCCTTTTCTGCTCCCGCTGCATCTGCTGCTTTACTTGCAGGGGATTATGTTCATAAAGCTCTTTTGTTATTGGATCCAGTTAGCTCCTTAACACTATTTTTTGCAGAACCACATGGAAGGAAATTATTTGGGACAATTCTTATTTTATTTTTTACCTTTATTCATATCATAGAAGTTAAAAAAGGTGGGTACCTTCAAAACGTATTAACAATCATAAAAATTGCTCTTATATTAATTTTTTTAGTGTGGGGATTTTTTATTGTTTCTACAAATGATAAATTCCATCTTAGCAATCACTTAAAAAATGAGCCAGTGGCATGGAATGGAATTGGTATAGGTTTATTATTCGTTATGTTTGCTTATAGTGGATGGAATGGTGCTTCATATTTAGCAGAAGAAGTAAAAGACCCCGAAAAAAATCTTCCAAGAGCTTTAGTAGGAGGAACCATAATTGTAATGATTTTGTACTTTTTATTAAATTTATTATATTATTGGTCAACCCCTGCAAGCGAATTAGAGGGACAAGAAGCCATCGCTGCTATTAGCTCTAATAAATTATTTGGTGAACATATATCTATTGCATTTAATATTGGATTTTTTTTAATATTACTTTCAACTATCTCGGTTACCATTATGATTGGTCCTAGGGTATATTATGCGATGGCAAGAGATAATTTATTTTTTAAAGCTGCCTCCCATTTACACCCAAAATTTAATACACCAGTAATTTCTTTTTTGATTCAAGGAATCTTAGCTATTATTTATATCTGGAGTGGAACCTATGAACAAATTCAAACCTATATGGGATTTGCTCTTTCAATTTTCCCTGTTATGTCTGTGATTGGATTAATCTATTTAAGAAGAAAATATCCCCATATAAAAAGTCCATATAAAACTCCCCTCTATCCATTGTTTCCTTTAATTTTTATTGTTTTTTCTATTATTACTATGATTGTAAGTTATATTGGAAGGCCATTAGAGTGTACAATCGCTATCATTGCAGTACTACTAGGAATTCCTTTTTATTTATTCTGGATTAAAATTATTCATAAAAATAAAAGTGTAAAAGAAATCCGAAAATCCATTTTAAATTATCCATTCTATTAAAATTAGTATTTTGATTAAATTTTTCTTAAACTCTTTTTGACTTTGAAATTTTTTTTGTGAATCTGGTCTTATCATGAAAGAAATTAAATATATTATCTCTCCAGAATTACGAGAAGCAATTAAGGTAGCAGAGATTACCGGAAGACCGCTCTTATTAAGAGGCGAACCAGGCACAGGAAAAACTTTGCTTGCACATGCAATAGCACAAGAAAAAAACCTTCCTATTTTTGAATGGCATATAAAATCCTATTCAAAAGCAATCGAGGGTTTATATACTTATGATGCAATTGCGCGATTGAATGATTCAAGATTTTCAGAAAACTTAGAGAAAGTAAAAAATATTGAAAATTACATTGAGTTAGGAGCACTCGGGAAAGCTTTTTCCTTAAATTCTCCTTCTATTGTATTAATTGATGAAATTGATAAAGCAGATATTGAATTTACTAATGACCTTTTACTTGAACTAGATCAAATGGAATTCGTAATCATTGAAACTGGAAAAAAAATCAAAGCGAAATATAGACCGTTAACCATCATCACTTCTAATAATGAAAAAGAATTGCC
>JBEQAN010000194.1:0-3708 GCA_041640315.1 Leptospiraceae bacterium | reverse complement strand
GGATATTGGTTTACAATGGAAGCACTGGATCGTATTTTAAAAGAAGGTTATGATCCTTTGATTCTTGATTTAAGAAGTCTACGTCCCATGGATGAACAAGCAATTATCGAAGCTACAGTAAAAACTGGTAGAGTTTTAATCATAGAAGAAGGATGGCCGAGAGCCTCGGTAGGATCTTATGTTTCTGATTTTATTCAAAGAAATTGTTTTTATGATTTACATGCTCCCATACTTCGTGTCAATCAAGAAGATGTACCCATGCCTTATGCAAGAAATCTTGAGAAATTGAGTCTACCAAATCCAGAAAAAATTATGCAAGCAGTGAAAAATTTAATGAGCTTTTAAAATAAATTTTTAGGAGAGATGTATGGCAAAAATTATAGAACTAATGCAATTATCACCAACAATGCAAATGGGAACATTTGTAAAATGGCTAAAAAAACCTGGTGATGGAGTAAGTTTTGATATGCCTATTGCAGAGATAGAAACCGATAAAGCTGTAATGGAAATGAATGCCTTTGATGAAGGCATCTTACTTGCAACGTTAGTAGAAGAAGGGGATCAACTTCCAGTAGGAGCACCTATTGCAATTATTGGAGATGTAGGAGAAGATATTTCTGATATATTAGAAGTAGCAAAACAAAAATTAAAAGAAATAAAAATGGGATCTAAAGAATCCTTACAAAAAAAAGAAGAAAAAGTTGAAGTTTCTTCACAAAAAATCACAACGAAAGAAATTACCAACGAAGATACTAAAGAACCCCAAAGAAAAATTATCGAACCAGTTGAAGTAGCAACAATTGAAGAAGAACCAATTCCAATCTTAAAAAAACAAGAAATAGATGATAGCGAAGACTTTGAACCTTTAATTAAAACAGAAAAAAAATTATTTGAAAAAGTAGAAGTCGAAGTTTCTGAAGCACGACAACCCATAATCGATAGACCTGCACTAAATGGAAATATTAGCATACCACCCTATATTAGTTTAGCAAGATCTATTACAAGAGCAAAAATCCCCATCAGTCCCTATGCAAGAAAATTAGCAGAAAATTATGGTATTGATATTAGTCTTGTTCATCCCTCTGATGGAAAAAGAATCACAGCAAAAGATATTGAAAATTTTATTAAAACACGACAGTCGACGGGTGTAAAAGAAATAAAACCAGACAAAAAAGTTCCAATTACTGGAATAAGAAAAATCATTGCAGAGAGATTATTCGAATCAAAGAAAAATATACCCCATTACTATTTAACCATAGAATTTGATGCATCAGCCGTTTTAGAACTCAAAGAAAAAATGAATCGCGACTTAGAAGAATTAAAAGAAGATATAAAAATTTCTTTAAATGATTTTATAATTCGCGCATGTGCAAAATCACTCGCAAAACATCCAGTCGTTAATAGTAGCTGGCAGAACGATCATATAGTTCAATATGGTAGAATTGATATTGGTATAGCTGTAGCATTAGAAGCTGGACTTATTACACCTTATGTAAGGAATGCAGATCAATTGGAATTTTTAGAAATGGTAAAACAAATTAGAAAACTAGTAAAAAGAGCTAGAGAAAGAAAATTAAAACCAGAAGAATATACGAATGGTACTTTCACAGTTTCGAACTTAGGTATGTATGGTATCAAAGAATTTTCTGCCATCATTAATGAACCAGAAGCAGCAATAATGGCAGTTGGAACCTTAGTTGAAAAACCCATTATAAAAAATGGCAACATAGAAATTGGAAAAACCGTAACCGTAACATTAAGCTGTGATCATCGCGTAATTGATGGTGCAGAAGGAGCAAGTTTCTTACAAACCTTTAAAAAATATATGGAAAATCCTTACCTCATGTTTATGTAAATTTTTATAAATAATTTAGATTTTTTACCGTATTTTTAGCATTTAGAAAACTAAAAATACGGTAATAATGATATTCATACCTTACAAAAATTAATTCCTTATTTGAAGTAGATTTTAAGATAAAATAATACTAGTAGTAAGATGGAATTTTTTTTAATTTTTTAATGTCCTATTCAATTCGAATAATATAAATATCTTGATCATAAGGAGACGAACTTAATTTTATAGTAGCACCCACTATAATCTTTTCTTTTCCTGCATCGAACTGAATTGCTAAACCTTGTAGTTCCTCAGGATAGGAAGAAGTACTATAATTATATGTGAAAATTCCATTATTCCCAAAAGATGTATCTTTTGTTCCATCTGGATTGTAACACACAATGATTATTTGACTATCGCTAGCATTAACTGAACCACCAGCAATAATTTTCCCATCACTTGTTAACTGAATTCTGCTAAAAGTTCCATTTATATCTTCAACAATCTCCCCATTAATTCCAAAAGTTGTATCTATACTCCCATTTTCGTTATAACGTGCCATATATAGTTTACCTTGCTTTTCTCCCACTACAAGAATCTTGTTATCTGATAGAATTTTTATATCTAAAATAAAATTACTCCCACCAAAGGATGTAATAACTTTTCCAGATCCATTAAAACTTGTATCATAACCATTTCCGTTTGCTTGATATCGTGCAAGAAACATTTCAGAAGGAAATAACCCAACACGTCCTCCAAACATAATTTTACCATCTTCTCTTACTTTTAGGGTTGATAAGATATCCGTAGAACCTACATTTATATCTAAATCCACATATCCTAAGGGATTATTAAACGATGTATCGAGAAGCAATGTTCCTACGCTATCTTTATATCTTCTAATAAAGACATTATTATCTGAGTGAAATCCCCCAACAAGATATCTTTCTTCTGAACCTAAGGTTTGGATAGCTATTGAGGTTAAAATTTCACGTTGAATAGAACTGGGATTAACCAAATTTAATAATGCACCATCTGAATTCATTCTAAGGAGCACAATATCAACATTTGAACCTGAAGTAAAACTTACACCTCCAGATAAAATTTTATTATCTGAAGTAATAGTTACATCTATTAAACCTTCTTTATTAGATGTTGGGATATCATGTTCCCATATTCCCTCCACACCAAAAGTTGTATCAAAACTACCATTAGAATTTAACCTACTTACCATTAACTTCTCATTTCTTGAACCCACTAGTAAAATGTTCTGATTGGAATCTACTACTAAATTACCAAAAATAGGGAAAATTGGTTGTGTGGGAAGCTCTGGAAGATTTATATATAAAATTCCATTATTTCCGAAAGAAACATCCAACACACCCCTAAGAGATTGTATGCTATTCATACTAGTAAAATAACAAAAATCATAAATATTGGGATATAATACACAATTTAATAATAAACCCGATGGTTTTGTAATATCTAAAGGGTGATTTAAATTCTTTAAACAATGCGAAGAAACTATCAAAATCATTAAAATTATAAATCTTCTCATACACTTATAAAATAAACAAATAAATTTAAATATTTTTGCATATTTTTTTAATTCATTTGTAAAGAATTTTTTAAATTATGATAAGTATAATTCACGTATATCCTCTATTTTTTTATCCAATTCCTTCCAAGTTAAACGTAAACTCACTGTTCTTTCAAATTGAGAGGCTCCCATCAAATGCAAAGCCTTACTTGTTCCTCTTTTAAAATCCTCTAATTCACACAATGTCTTATTTTCATAAGAATTATCTATGAATCTCCATTCAGAGTTTATAAGTTCTACTGCAACATTCTTTGCTTCAATTTTGCCAACATAT
>JBEQAN010000193.1:0-3715 GCA_041640315.1 Leptospiraceae bacterium | reverse complement strand
AAAAGCTGCTTTATGCATTTCTTTTGTATAATATTGTAAATTCCAAGAAGATATATCTTCTTCTGCAATACGTTGTTCTAAGTTATCAAATGGTTTATATTTTTTAGAAAAAAATGTAAATCCAATAAATCCACCGGGATAAGTAGGCACTAAGGTATTGTAATAATATTGTATGGGGAAGAATTTTTTTCCATATTGAATTAAATCCACTATGATATCCGTGAACATGATCATATGTTCAGCTTGATTTACTAAAATCCCATCCTCTTTTAAAGCTTCAAAACATCCCTTGATAAAATCTTCTTTAAAAAGAACTTCTGCAGGACCAACAGGATCACTGGAATCTACCATAATTACATCATATTGGTTTTTGTGTTCTTTTATCCATTTATAGCCGTCTTCAAAATAAAGATGAACCTTAGGATTCGAAAGTTCACAAGACATAGTTGGAAGGTATTGTTTACATACCTCAACGACTCTTTCATCAATTTCGCACATATCGACATTCTTTACACGAGAATGTTTTACTACTTCTCTTACTGTGCCTCCATCTCCACCACCTATTACCAATACATTTTCTGGATTTTTATGAGCAAATAAAGGAACATGACTAATCATTTCGTGATATCCAAATTCATCCTTTTCCGTACACATGATTACATCATCGAGAGTAAGCATACGGCCAAAACCTATGGTTTCGTAAATAGCTATATGTTGATAGGGACTTTTTTCTTCGTAGAGCTTCTCTTTTATACTAATCTGTGTTTTTAAATGTTGTGCCATATTTAATTTTTCTATAAACCATTGAGTCATGAGATTCTCCTTTATTACTTATATTATATTAGATTTAGTAAAAATCTATTTATAAGGTCAAAAAAATGTAAAGACAGGATAAGTAAAGATAAAACTTTGTACCTATGGAGAATGAAAGGCCCTTCCAAATTCTTGGTGTACAACAAATTGCCATTGGTGGTTTAAATAAAGAATCCTTAAAAACATTTTGGGTGGATTTACTTGGACTCCAAAAAGTGGGAACTTTTAGAAGTGAAAGAGAAAATGTAGACGAAGATATCTTAAAATTAGGTCAAGATCCTTATGCCGTTGAAATTGATATTATGCAACCTCTCGATCCAGAAAAAAGTCCAAAGGTGCACATCCCACCATTGAACCATATAGGTTTATGGGTGGATAATTTAGAAAAAGCAGTAGAATGGTTAACCGCAAAGGGGGTTCGATTCGCACCTGGAGGTATTCGCGTAGGAGCAAGTGGACACAAAGTTGCTTTTATTCACCCAAAATCCAATGAAGAATTTCCTTTTTCGGGAGAAGGTGTTTTAATTGAGTTGGTTCAAGCACCAGAAAATGTCATACAAGCATTAAAAAAGTAAAGATATGGTTCAAATCAAACCCTTTAAAGCATATAGAGCAAATCCAGATTATGTCGAGCGTATCATTACACCGCCGTATGATGTAATGGATTATGAAGAATCAAAAGAAATAGCAAAAAAAAATGGAGATGTTTCGTTTATACACATTATACGTTCCGAGGTGGATTTTCCAGAGCACATCAATCCCTATTCTGAAGAAGTATACCTAAAAGCAAAAAAAAATTTAGAAGAATTTATAAAAAAACAATATTTAATTCAAGAAAAAGAAGAAGTATTTTATATCTACCAATTAGAATGGAATGGCCATACACAGGCAGGTATTGTAGGATTAAATCATATTGATGATTATTTGAACAATATTATAAAAAAACATGAATTTACTCGGCCCGATAAAGAAGAAGATCGTTTTCGACATATTGATATTACTGGTTTTAATTGTGAACCTGTTTTCTTTACTTTTAAATCTGACGATGCTCCCCAATTAGAAGCTTATATAAATACCATAACTACCAATGATTCATTGAAACTTTATGACTTAATAGATGATGCAAAGATTCGGCATAAAGTCTATAGAGTATCTGGCGATTCTATATCTATTATCCAAACGTATTTTCAACAATTGAAATGTATTTACATTGCTGATGGTCATCATAGAACAGCATCTACAGTTAAGGCTGGCTTAAAGCGAAGGCAGAATGATGCCACTTATCATCCCGAAAAACCTTATAATTATTTTTTAAGTGTTACCTTTCCCTCAAATCAATTAAAAATTTTACCTTATAATCGAGTCATCAAAGATTTAAATGCTTTAACAAAAGAAGTATTTTTAAAACGTATTGAAGAAAAATTTTTTATCCACATAGGAAAAAAAAGTGAATTACAATTACACGAATTTCATATGTTTTTGGGGGGTGAGTGGTATCATTTGCGTTTAAAACCAGCATTTTTACGTGAAACTGAAATAGAAGATCTTGATGTAAGTTATTTACAAGATTATATTTTAGATCCTATACTTGATATTAAAGATCCTCGTACATCAGAAAGAATTTCTTTTGTGGGGGGAATTCGTGGAGATGAAGAATTAGAAAGATTAGTGTTATCAAAAAAATACGAAGTCGCTTTTTCTCTTTATCCAACCCCCATTGGTGCTATCTTTCGAGTATCCGATGCGGGGAAAGTGTTGCCACCGAAATCAACGTGGTTTGAACCAAAATTGAAATCGGGTTTCTTTTTAAATAAAATAGATGAAAATTAGTTTTTTTATTGTGAAAAATAGTAGATTTTTAAAGAATCATTAGTTAATTTGTAATATAATTCAAAATATTTTGTTTTTAAGGTAAGTATATGCACGATAAAATAGAAATCATGGATACGACACTTCGAGATGGGGAACAAACTGATGGGGTATCGTATTCAACCTTTGAAAAATTACAAATAGCAAAGTTTTTATTAGAAAAATTAAATGTTGATAGGATTGAAGTTGCCAGTGCGAGGGTTTCGAAGGGAGAATTTGATACAGTAAAAGAAATATTTAACTGGGGAAATTCAAAAAATTATAGAGATCGGATTGAAATCCTCGGTTTTGTCGATCATAAAGCTAGTGTAGATTGGATTGAAGAAGCGGGAGGACGAGTTATCAATTTATTAACTAAGGGTTCAAAAAAACATTGTGAATATCAATTGGGAAAAACCTTAGCTCAACACTTAGAAGATATTAGAAAAACAATCCAATATGCAAAAGATAGAAATTTTATTGTTCATGTATATTTAGAAGATTGGTCTGGTGGATTTTTATATTCAAGAGATTATGTAAAAGATATGTTGACTGAATTATATCAAATGCCCATCGATCGATTTATGTTTCCGGATACCTTGGGTATTATGGAACCAGATGAGGTGAAAGCGGGTATTAGTTGGGCTTTAGATCTGTTCCCAGCCTTAGAAATTGATTTTCATGGACATAATGATTATGATTTAGCGACTGCAAATTGTCTTGCTGCAATTAAGGCTGGCGCTAAGGGTGTACATGTTGCTGTGAATGGGATGGGCGAAAGAGCGGGAAATGCGCCATTGGAAGCTGTTGTTACTGCAATTCATGATAAGCTTGGTATCAAAACCAATATTCAAGAAAAAGCGATTACAGATGCTTCTAAACTAGTAGAAATGTTTAGTAGAAAACGCATTGCAGCAAATCATCCAATTGTAGGTCAAGATGTTTTTACTCAAACTGCGGGAATCCATGCTGATGGAGACAAAAAATATAATCTTTATGCAAATCCTATTTTACCAGAACGTTTTGGAAGACAGCGTTATTATTCCCTTGGTAA
>JBEQAN010000192.1:0-3737 GCA_041640315.1 Leptospiraceae bacterium | reverse complement strand
TAAATAAATTTATTAAAAAAATTCAACATTTAGAAGAAACCTTAAAAACTAAAATTTCTCTAAAAGAATGTTATGTTAATGAATTTTCAGAAGTTTCGAATGTTTCTAATGGAAAGTTGCTATATGGCGAATCTTATATGCAGATTGCTTTTGGTTCATTAAATTTTTTTGTATCTCCAGATGTTTTTTTTCAACCCAATCCCAACATCATTTATAAAATGATGAAGGAAGGGATTCAAGTGATAAAAAATGATATAGATTTGAGTCATAATCGATATTTCCTTGTGGATCTCTATTGTGGGGTTGGAACCTTATCGCTTTTTGCCCTGGAGGAGCTTTCTCATGATCATCATATTGAGGCAGTAATTGGATTAGAATCTGTACAAAATGCCATAGAGGATGCTAAAATGAATTTTTTTCATTATTTTAAAGAAAAAAAATTCAAAATCCCTTATGAATTTCTGGTAGAAGATTTAGGAAAGTCCATAAAACTACAGTTAAAGCAACCTACAATACTGATTTTAGATCCACCGCGAAGTGGTATACATCCCGAAGTATTAAAATGGATTGTAAAATATCATTTTAATATAGATTATATTTTGTATTTATCATGTAGTCCTTATAAACAATTTAACGATATGAAAACTTTAACAAAATGGTATAAAATCACTTCTCTTATTTTTGCTGATCCTTTCCCGCATACCCCACATTGGGAATCCCTGTTAATATTAAAACATTTGAAATAAATCAAATAAAATTTTAAATCTTTATAATTTTTACTTGAAAAATCTTCCTATCATTTTTTATAGTTTCATTTACAATGGAGGTACTCAATGGAACAAACCAATCAAACAACTCAAGAAGATATATCAGTTTTAAAAAAGAAGTATGAAGAACTAAAACAAAAATATGATCAATTAAGAGAAAAATTAGGAGAAGAATGGGTAAATATAAAAGATAAAATGCAAGTTTACGGAGAAGGAGCGGAAGAAGTCATTGATTCTATTTCTCGATATATAAAAGAAAATCCTCAACGAGCAAGCATTATAGCTGGTCTTCTTGGTTTAGGTTTAGGTTTTATTTTAGGAATGTTAATTCGTGGCAACAAAAAATAAATTAAAGCCATTAGAAAAAAAAGAACAATACCTTACAGAGGGGGATCGAATTCATTTTATACGAAGCGTAATTGATAATTTATTTCTTCTTTTTTTTGAACGTTCAAAGTATATTCAATCCTTAAAACAATATTTGTTTTTGCAATTTCAATATAGAACGAAATACTTTTTCTTAGGTGTTTTATTATTTTTAGTTTCTTTATATTTTGTATTTTTCTTTATTGGTTTTCTTTTGTTTGGTTTATATGTAGTTTTTTATCATCAAACGAATAATTTGGTTTTATCAATTTTTTTAGTTGCATGGATTTCTTTTTTAATATTTTTTTTTATTTTATATATGAGTCTTCAAAACCTTTATAAAGTAGGGAAAGCATTGCCAAAAAAAAGGGGGAAGGAATGAAAAAAATCAAAATCGTTTTTATATACTACTTAGGACTTTCTAATGTGTTTGGTTGGGGAAGTCATTATCTTATCACCTTAAGAGCTTTAGAACGTCCTGAAATGGCGTTTTTAGATCAAGAAGTCCAAACAGAAGAGTTGGAAGATTTCATTCAAAAAGAAAAAGAAGGATTATATAAAGTATTAAAAGAATATTATGAATGGCATTACAGATATAATCCCAAACGAATGAATCCAGAGTATTTAAAACATCCCTTTGATATAGAAAAAGCTGGGGTAAAAGAGTTTATAAGAGCTTTACGTTTAAATCCCGATGCAAGGTTTTTACTTGTAAATCGTGTATTGCCCGGACAAAAACCAAAATATAAAGTCGTTCCAACGAAAGAAGTTTACCCTTATTATAAAGATCAAGGGTTTTTTTATCAATTCGAAGATGTAAAGAATAAAAAAGTAACCCTTCGTTCCATTTTAATTACCTTTTCTGATGAACCAGACTGGGTTATGGATCATCATCTTTGGCATATCAAAGAATATGGTTATGGAGAACAACCTTATGGTGAGCCAGAAGGAGAAAGTAGTAAGGCTCCTATCCATATGCTATTTAAACATGAACCCTTCATTGTAAAGGTATTTGCTCCTCATCTCTTAGAGGGCATTACAATTGAAAGGATAGTCTTATTTACAAAATTAGCACAATTTGCAAAAGATACTGGTCATGATTACTGGGCATATCGTTTCTTAGCGTGGGCAATTCATTATTTACAAGACTTAGGACAACCTTATCATTCCAAAGCAGTTCCAGAAGCAAATTTTTGGTATTATGTAAAATATATTTTTTCTTTAGATAAAAAAGGTTTTCAACAAAGAACGACTCAATTACTGAAAAATAAACACTTTATTTATGAAGATTTTGTATCGGTATATTTAGAGAAATCTTTTACAAATCCAGATAGTATCACAGAGAGCTTAAATCTTGCCTTAAGAAAGGATCCCTTGATTTACCAACAATATACTCCCTATTTAAAGAATCTCAATTACGAATCAGTAGTTTTAAAACTTACAAAAGAGGCAGTGGACCATTCCTATCAACTTGATTCTAATATACAAAAAATTTTTGGTTTTAAATATACGTTGGATCCTAACTACGATATAGAACGAGATCCAAATTATAAGATTAGCGAAGTGGTGGCTCAATTAGATGAAGATAAAAAAGAATTACTTCTAAGAGAAACAGGAAAAGATTTTCAAAATACGGCACAAATTACAAGATTTGCAATTTTAGCTTTAAGTCAACGATGAATATAGAAAAATACTGTAGAATCTTAGGGGTTAAACCCGGCGATTCCGCAGAGGTAGTAAAATCTGCTTTTAGAGAAAAAATTAAAGAATTTCATCCCGACAGAGGCGGAGATAACGAAAAAACAAAATTGATCTTAGAAGCATATAATGTTTTAAAACATGGTGTTCCAAAGACACAAACCAATGAAAAAGAAAGTCCTTCTTTTGATAAAGAAGTATTTCGTGAGTTTTTAAATCGTATCTTTGCCTCTGACCCTCATATCCTAAGGATTATTAATGAAGTTTTAAATTATTATGGATTAGAAGAAGTAGTTTTGCCTATAAAAACCAAGCGATACTATAAACAAAATGATAGCATATATGAACACGAGGCTTGGAATGAGTTTGAATCCCTTGAAAAAACCTTTCATGCTGCTATGGAACGATTTAATTCCCAAAAAAGCCGTCCCATTAGATATCGTGCTTTAGAGCTCATAAAAAATCTTTCTCAACTTCAGATTCTTTATAGAAGTTTTATGGTGAAATACCCTTCCTTTACTTTAAAATGTAAACAACGTCTTCAACAGATTGAAGAATTAATGGCTCATGCAAAAATGGCATTATAAAAAATTTTGCATTTTAAAGTATCAAATTTTTTTAAATTGGATTTTTTTACGTCTTATTATATAAACCATATTATAAATTTTATTTTTCGTGGGGATTTTATGGTAGAATTTATCAACGATGCACATTTTAGACAAATATTAGAACAAATCGAGAATGAATTCTTAATATCTAAAACCAATCCAAAAAGTATCATCACATATTCGAATGAGAAGTTTACTAAAATAAGTGGTTTTTCACAAGAAGAGCTTATTGGAAAACCCCATAACATTGTTCGACATCCTGATATGCCCAAAGAAGTATTTAGAGATTTATGGCATA
>JBEQAN010000191.1:0-3752 GCA_041640315.1 Leptospiraceae bacterium | reverse complement strand
AGAAATTGATACAATAGAAAGGGTTGAAATTATAAGGGATCTTCGAAAAGGAATTTATGATGTTCTTGTGGGAGTAAATTTACTTCGCGAAGGATTGGATATACCAGAGGTTTCTCTTGTTGCTATACTAGACGCAGATAAAGAAGGATTTTTACGTGATGGTAGATCTTTAATCCAAACTATTGGTCGAGCTGCTCGAAATGTTGATGGTAAAGCGATTTTATATGCTGATAAAATCACACCTTCAATGAAATATGCGATTGATGAAACCAATCGAAGAAGAAAAATCCAAGAAGAATATAATCGTATTCATGGTATTACACCAGAAACTATCAAAAAACATATTGATGATATCTTACCGAGAGATCTGGAATTTAAAGAAATAGAAGAAGAGATCAAAACATATGAAGAACTCGAGAAAGAATTAAAAATAAATCATTTAGATAATAAAGAAAAAATTCAAATCATAAGAAAAGCAATGTTAGAAGAGGCAGAGAAATTAAACTTTGAAAAAGCCGCACTTTTACGCGATTGGCTTCTAAATTTAGAAGGGAAATCTCCTCCCAAAAAAATAGTTTCGGAACAAAAAATAATCGATTTAAAACATAAAAAGAAAAAAAGAACAAAACGATAAAACGCGGAAGCTTCAAGAAGCTTTCCGCGATTCAAAATTATGATTCATAATTTTTTAAAGCAAAATCCCAGTTAATTAATTTATTGATGAAGGTATCGATATAATCAGGTCTTCTATTTTGATAATCTAAATAGTAAGCATGTTCCCATACATCTATTGTAAGTAAAGGTTTAAGACCTTTTATAAAAGGAGTTTCTGCATTTGGGGTTTTTACGACTTTTAATTTTTTATCTGCAGGATCTAAAACTAACCAAGCCCATCCACTTCCAAATTGAGTTGCTGCCGCTTGCTTAAATTCATTTTTGAAATTATCAAAGCTTCCAAAATCTTTTATTATTTGATCTAATAGAGATTTCGGTGGTTCTCCTCCACCGTTGGGTTTCATGGAATACCAATAAAATGTGTGATTCCATACTTGAGCAGAGTTGTTAAATATCCCAACTTTATTTGAATCTTGTGCTGATTCTTTTATGATGGTTTCTAAATCCGCATTTTCTAATGGTGTTCCTTGAATTAAATTGTTAGTGTTGGTTACATATGCTGCATGGTGTTTCCCGTGATGAAATTCCAATGTTTTTGAACTTATATAAGGCTCCAATGCATTTTTATCGTATGGTAAGTCTGGTAATGTTACTGCCATGATGGTTTCCTCCTAATTCTCCTTTATGAAATAATTATTTTATAAAGTAAAAGTACTATATAAATTCTTTATACATTTATACAGCATACAAATATCAAATATAATGACTTATAAAATAATAAAAAGAAAATATTGATATCGGTCAACTAAATAAAATTTAACATAGATAAAAATTTAAAAATAATTTAAAAGTATATAATATTGAATTTATAAATTTCTTTAATTATTTTTTATTAAGTATTTGTCTATTTTTAATACTTAAACTAAGAGTATATCTATCTGTAAATTCTATATAAGTTCCTGTTGCAACTCCATGAGAAAGTCTTGTAAAAAGAATAGGATAATGAGAAAAATTTTTCACAATATAATCTGCTGTTGCATCACCTTCTAAGGTAGGGTTTGTAGCAATAAAACATTCTTTAAAATTTTTTTTACTTAAACGTTCATTTAATTCTTTAAATCTTAAATGTTCAGGTCCAATTCCATCTAAGGGAGAAAGAGCACCCATCAAAACATGATAAAGACCTTTATATTCATTGGTGGCTTCTATTGTAAATATATCAGAAGGATCTTCTACAATACATAAAATTTCTCTATCTCTTTTTTCATCCTTACAAATATCACAGAGGGGGTCTATTGAAAATCCACCACATTCTTTACAAAATTGAATTGTCTTTACTAAATTGATAATGGAATTAGCAAGAAGTTCTCCTTCTTCCTTTCCTTTTTTTAAAAGATGAAAGGCTATTCTTCGTGCGCTCTTTTCGCCTATCCCAGGTAGTCTTGAAAATGTTTCAATAAAATGATTTAATTCTTTGAAGTACATTACTTTAATAATTGACTTAATTTTCCTAAACCACCTTGTTTTTTCATTTCTTTTTCCACACGTTTTTTGCTTTTTTCAATAGCTCCATTAATTGCCATGGTAATCCATTTTTGTTGTTTTTCTCGATCGGTTTCTTGAAAGAACTTATCATTCAGTATTACTCTTACTACTTTCCCTTCTCCATTAACAGTTGCTTCTACGGCTCCTTTTCCTGCTTCATCTGTACTTTCGATTTCATTGATGATTTCTTGAAGTTTCTCTGCTTCTTCCTTCAATTCTTTTAATTCGCTTAAATTTTTTAATTTATCTTTTAAACCCATAATTACAAAAAAAAAAAAAATTATATATTATCAATCCATTATATAAAATTGAGTTGTTTTTTTTTACTTATAATTTTAAATGCTAAAAAATAAATTTGGGGGATAAAGAATGTCAGATAAAACAATTAAAGATTTACCCTTAGGGAAACAAATTACCTATGCACTTGGACAATTCGGTTGGTCAATTCTGGTAAACATCATAGGTATACAATTAGTATATTTTTATGCGCCACCCGAGAATGCAGGTATTCCTTATTTTATCCCACAAGTTACATTTCTTGGGTTTTTAAATTCCGTATCAATTATTGCAGCTTCTGGAAGATTTTTCGATGCGATAACAGATCCACTCATCGCTGGTCTAAGTGATCGATTAAAACATCCTGCAGGAAGAAGAATTCCTTTTTTAAAATGGGGGACAATACCCGCAGCGGTTTTTTGTTTTTTAATTTTTTTTCCCATCAATTCAGAAGTCAGTATTTCTAATGTAGTTTTTATTATAATTGTTCAAGCTTTATTTTTTTTATTTTTGACCATGTATGTGACACCGTATTTTGCTTTACTTGCTGAATTAGGTCATACACCAAATCAAAGATTAAATTTATCTACCTATATTTCCATAACCTATGCCTTAGGAATTATAGTTGCAGCTCAAACTCCTTTAATAGCAAATATTATAAAATCAAATTTTAATTTAGAAATCGTGAAATCCATTCAAATAAGTATTGGGATTTTAGCTTTTTTGGCTATTATTTTAATGTTTCTTCCAGTTTTAACGATCCAAGAAAAATTATATTGTAAATCAGAGCCTATTGATATATCTATAATGGATTCGTTAAAGAGTACTCTTAAAAATCAGTTTTTTAAATATTATATAATCGCTGATTTCTCTTATTTTGCCTCATTAACAATTATTATGACTGGATTATTATTTTATACAACTGTTTTATTATTTCCAGATGATAAAGAAAAGGGGGAAAATCTAGTTGGTGTTCTATTACCAGTTATGATTATCACATCCTTTGTTCTCTATCCTGTTGTTAATATATTAGCAAAAAAAATTGGAAAAAAGATTTTAGTTGTAATTTCTTATATATTCATGAGTATAATATTTTTTCTTATTTATTTTATGGGTGGAAATTTTATGAATCAATTTTTATCTCCAGAACTTCAAGCATTTGGTTTAATTATTCTCTATTCTATTCCTTTATCCTTTGTAAGTATTCTTCCAAATGCGATTTTAGCAGATATCGCTGAATATGATGCAAAGAAAACGGGCATACCTAAAGAAGGAATGTTTTTTGCTGCGAGAACTTTTTTACAAAAATTAGGTCA
>JBEQAN010000190.1:0-3759 GCA_041640315.1 Leptospiraceae bacterium | reverse complement strand
TTTTACGCATTACCGCCGAGAATTTACATGATTTTACCAAAGGCGATGAAGGGATCATGTTATCCAAAAGAACATGGGTAGAGAAAGATTATTATTTTTTAATCATTTTCTTAATTTTTATATTTGTTTACTATTTTATAAAATTTATTATGAAAACAAAATTGGGATATTACTTTCTTGCAATAAGAGAAGATCAAGACGCAGCAGAATCGATGGGAATTCCAACAACACTCTATAAAACTATTTCTTTTACCTTAAGTGGTGTTTTTACGGGGATTGCGGGTGCTTTTTATATGAACTATATGGGCTATATTGATCCAAAAGTAGTTTTCGCTTTGCATGATATTTCAATCATAACTATTATGGTTGTGATGGTTGGTGGTGTTGCAACATATTGGGGACCTATCGTAGGTTCTATAATTATGATTATTTTTTCTGAATTGATAAGAAATTTAAATATTAAAGGAATTGAAGCAGCACATCAAACGTTATTTGGAATTTTATTAATTTTAATAATAATATTTTTGCCTAATGGGATTGTAGGGGATTATAAAAAACTCTTAAAGTTAATTCCATTCCAAACAAAGAAAAGTTAACTATTAAATTTATGAAAGAAGAAATATTAAAATTAGAAAATATTACTAAAACCTTTGGTGGATTAAAAGCTTTAAACAATGTAAGCTTTTCTGCAAAAAGGGGTGAAATTACAGCAGTTATTGGACCAAATGGTGCGGGGAAAACGACACTTTTTAATGTCATTAATGGATTTTATCCACCAAATCAAGGTAGAGTTATTTTTAAAAATCAAGATATCACAAATAAGAAACCCCACCAAATTTGTCGCTTAGGAATTGCCAGAACATTTCAAATTGTAAAACCATTATCTAAGTTAAATGTTTTAGATAATGTGATTGCCTCTGCTTATTTGAGACTCCATAATAAAAAAGAAGTAATAGAATTTTCCGAAGAAATCTTAGAATTTTGCGGTTTAAAAGATGAAAGACATAAATTAGCAAAAAGTTTACCATTAGGGATGCGAAAACGATTAGAAATAGCTCGAGCTCTTGCAACAAAACCAGAGCTAATTTTATTAGACGAAGCATTCGCTGGTTTAAATCCCTATGAGTTAAATTTATCCATTGAATTAGTAAGGAAAATTGTTCAAAAAAATATCACTGTATTAATTATTGAACATCATATGAAGGTTATTATGGAATTATCTGATTATATATTCGTATTAGATTATGGAGAAAAAATAGCAGAAGGAAAACCAGTTGAGGTATCTAATAATCCTATTGTAATAGAAGCATATTTAGGAGAATCCCATGCTTAAAGTAGAAAATATATCTATTGCATATGGTGATGTAAAGGTGGTAGAAGATGTAAGTTTTGAGGTTAAAGAAAAAGAAATTGTTGCAATTATTGGAGCGAATGGTGCAGGAAAAACCACTATTCTTAGATCTATATCGCGAATCATACCCATTTTATCTGGTGAGATTTATTTTAAAGGTCGACCACTATCTAAGGAGAAACCACATAAATTGATTCAATATGGCATAGCGCATATTCCCGAAGCAAGGAGATTGTTTACGGAAATGACGGTTGAAGAAAATCTAATTATGGGCTCTTTAATTGGAGAAGCAAAGAGAAAAAGAAACGATACCATGGAATTTGTCTATAGTATTTTCCCGAGACTAAAAGAAAGAAGAAAGCAAATTGCAGGCACTTTATCGGGTGGCGAACAGCAGATGTTAGCAATTGGACGCGGTTTAATGTCTTTACCAGAACTTTTAATATTTGATGAACCATCTCTTGGGCTTGCTCCTTTATTGGTAAAAGAAATTTTTAGAGTTATACAAACCTTAAATCAACAAGGAAAAACCATTCTTATAGTAGAACAGAATGTTCATTTAACCCTTCAAATTGCATCAAGAGGTTATGTTTTAGAATTAGGAAAGATTACCCTTGAAGATAAAGCAGAAAATTTACTCAATAATTCATATATAAAAAAGGCTTATCTTGGAATTTAATTTTTTATGTAAGGAATTCTTACTATTAAACTCGTATTTTAATTCCATTGTTTTAATATTTTTTCGAGATTTGGATTGAATGAAAGAATTGTATCAATCCCAAAGAAATATTAATTGGGATCTTGCCACATTCCAGCATCTTTAATCATTTGAACTAATTCATCGGGAGCTATCTCTTCTGGAACATTTCGTTTTATTAGTGTTTTTCCTTTATAAAGATTTACTTTACCCGGCGAAGAACCTACATAGCCAAAGTCTGCATCCGCCATTTCTCCAAGGCCATTTACAATACAACCCATGATTGCAATTTTTACACCTTTTAAATGTTCCGTTTTTTCTTTGATTCTTTTTGTGACTTCTTGTAAATCAAATAAGGTTCTACCACATGAAGGACAACTGATAAAATCCGCTCGACTTAATCGCAATCGTGTAATTTGTAAAATATCACTACCATATTCTATACTTTTTTTCATATCATTGGAACTTATATATAACAAATCCCCTATGCTAGAAAAGATAGAGCCAGCTCCTAAAATCCCCAAGTAAGTGAGTAAATATTCCTCTTGATGTTGAAATTTTAATAGAATAGGGAATTTTGTAAATTGCTGTATAAAAGGATAAAGATGAATTACGTCTAAATACTGATTGTTATAAAAGGTTTCGATAGATAGGATCAATTGAGCCTCAATACTTTGTAAGGAAGATAAGCTTTCAATAAATTTTTGAATGTTTGAAGATATATCTTTAAAATGAAGAAACCATAAAACATTTTTGGGATATTTAAGAAAAATTGGTTTTAATTCTTCAAGCATTTGATCATTGAGTGAATCGAACTCAAAAAAGAAACTACTTTCAGAAAATTTATTAAAAATTTCATCAATTGTTTTTTGTAAATCCTCCTGTTGCATTAAGGATATCTTAAAAATTGGTTTTATGTCTTTGAGATCTTTATAATTATTTATAAAATTATTAAAATTTTCTACTTCATTCTCATTGATGAAAAAATAATCTGGTTTATTTTGTTTTAAAATTTTATAAATTTCATCAGTTAATTGATGAGAGTAAAAGTCCACAATCCATTTTACTGGATAACTTCCTCCTATTTGTTTTATTTCGTATTCTTTTGTATTTCTTTTGATTTCGTATGGTTTATGAAAAGATAATTTTTGAGTCTTTAAATATTCATATAGATTTTGATTGTCTTTTTTAATCTTATCGATAAATTGAAGGATTTCTTTAGCTGCGGGAATTTCTTCTACTGGATCTTCAGTAAGGGATACACGAATAGTGTCACCAATCCCTTCTAAAAGAAGTAATCCAATACCTGAATATGATTTTAATCGTCCATCTTTACCATCACCAGCTTCTGTTACACCAAGATGGATTGGGTAGTTCATTTTTTCTTTGATAAAACGTTCAACGAGCATTTTATAAGCTTGTATCATAATGAATGGATTCGAGGCTTTCATGGATACAACAATGTCTTTATAATCGTAATATTCTGCAATCTTTATGAACTCTATGGCAGATTCTACCATCCCCTCTGGAGTATCTCCAAAGCGATTCATAATCCTATCTGAAAGAGAACCATGATTTGCCCCGATTCGTAAGCTTTTCCCGTATTCTTTTAATTTCATGATAAGAGGCTTAAAAGCTCTTTCGATTTTTAGGAATTCCTTCTCGTATTCTTCGTCTGTATATTCTTTTTGATCAAATTTTTTCAAGATCG
>JBEQAN010000189.1:0-3762 GCA_041640315.1 Leptospiraceae bacterium | reverse complement strand
TCTTAAAGGGGGGGATGATGAACGTCTTGGATTATTTCTATATTTAAGGCATTTAATGGAAAATCTTTTAAGGTACTTTCATATTGAATTTGAATTAAAAATTCCAGATACGAAGTATCTCTATCTACATCCCAATTGTCAACTTGATTTTTATCATAAAAATCAAATTATTGGACATATAGGATTACTTCATCCTTCATGGTATCAAAAGTATGATTTCCCATTTTCTAAAACTATTGTACTAGCTGATTTCAACTATGATTTATTATTCTCTATTTGGAATCAAAAAAGAGAACAAAAAGAAACTTATTATGTACCACCCTCTAATTTTCCTAAGTCAACCTTTGACTTTACAATCTTAATGAAGCAAGAAGATTCAACTTTTACACCGATATCCCTTATCCAAAATCTATACAAAGAATTTCAAGAGATAGAACTAGTTGACATTTATATGGGAGAGCCCATCCCAAAAGATCAGAAATCTGTTACCTATCGAGTTCATTGTATTGATATGAAACCTATTACTAATGAACGTTTACAAGAAATGTTAAATCATGTGGTGAAAGTTTTAGATAGTAATGGTTATTCATTACGGGTATGATTTTGTCTTAAATGGGTATCGGATTCTGAAAACGTAATATTTAATTTTTCCTCTAAGCTTTCTTGATTTTGAGAGGAATCATTGAATTGGCTTTGAAAAAATAAGGATTGAATAAGATTTAAAATACTTTCTGGCGTTTGATGTTTTAAGCTATTACTAAATTCCATCAATTTTGTATGTAATTCACTGATAGAATTTTCTTTTAGAAAGGATTCCACATATTGAAAGATATTTTCGTAATTTCTTTGGCTCTCCATTAAAAATTCGGTTAAATGTGAATCAAATTCTCGAAAAATTTTATCTATAATAATAAAAAATTCATTGAATCCTTCTCTGATTTTTCTTGCTTCTTCTGAATTATCTTCTTCTCCAATCTTTTTATATTTTTCAAATGTACTTAGAATTTCACTAGAAATTTTCGTAGAAATCTGATTCATATTATTTAAACTGTCTGATAGAAATTTCGTTAGGTTATTTTTGATATCATCAAAATAATTCATATTAGAATCTCCCGCCTTAAAAAATTATTTTCAAAAAACTTAAATAAAAATAGAATGCCATTTAAAAATTTTTTATATTAATGAGGTATTATGAAAAATGATAAAAGTATCATGTCAAATGAAAAATTGGAAGAGTTTAAGAAATTGCTAATAGAAGAAAAAATGAAAATATTGAATGAATTAGCTGTGGAAGAAGAACTCTATATGAATGAGACAGAAGATGGAGATGAGATTGATAAAGCAGATATTAGTATTAATAATGCTTTATTAAATAAGCTCTCCGATATGGAATTAGAAAAATTGAGATTAATTGAAAGAGCCTTAGAAAAAATTCAAGAAGGCACCTATGGAATTTGTGAAGGAACTGGAGAGCCTATACCAGAAGAACGATTGCGGGTTATACCTTGGACACCTTATTCCAAGGAATATGCAGAAAAATTAGATAAGTTAGATAAAAAAAGAAAAAGAAAATAAAATTGATTCTATAAATTCTTAAATTTCATCTCAACAAAAACAATAAATATCTGATTAGTAATGATACTTGACTTAGTAGAATTAAAAATTTTATTTGATATATGATAAAGAATGAATATACAGCCCATCAAATTAAAGTACTAAAGGGATTAGAAGCTGTTCGTAAACGACCTGGCATGTATATCGGCACACAGGATGAAACGGGGCTTCATAAAATGGTCTATGAGGTAGTGGACAATTCTGTAGATGAATTCATGGCGGGTTATGCCACTCATGTACAAGTTATTATAAAACCAGATGGAAGTGTAGAAGTCATTGATGATGGGAGAGGGATTCCAACAGAAATTCACCCAGAAGAAAAAATTTCCACCATAGAAATTGTAATGACTCATTTGCATGCTGGCGGTAAATTCGGAAGTGGAGCATACAAAATCAGTGGTGGTTTACATGGTGTGGGTGTATCTGTTGTGAACGCTTTGTCAGAATGGTTGGAAGTAGAAGTTCATAAAGATGGAGAAGTGCATTATCAAAAATACCAAAGAGGTGTTCCTTTAGAACCAGTTAAAATTATCGGAAAAACCAAAAAAAATGGTACCATTGTTCGATTTAAACCAGATGAAAATATTTTCACCACAGTAGAATTTAATTATAATACCCTTCGCAATCGTTTAGAAGAAATTGCCTTTTTAAATAAAGGTTTAAAAGTTACTTTGATTGATCAAAGGCAAAAACCACCAAAAGAAGAAACCTTTGTTTATAAAGGTGGTATCTTAGAGTTCATGGATAAGCTTACAAGAAAAGCTAAGATGGTACATAAAAAAATCATCTATTTTGAAACAAAAACTGAATATGAAGAAAAAGGTCAAAAAAGAGAAATGATTGGAGAGTTTGCAATTGCTTATACATCTTCTAACCAAGAAAGGGTTTATTGCTTTACAAATGGTATAGATAATAAATTGGGAGGAACCCACCTCGAAGGTTTTCGTGCTGCATTAACTAAAACATTGAATGATTATTTAAAAAAGGATGAATCTTTTAAGAAAAAAATTTCAAGTAGTTTAAGTGGTGATGATGTAAGAGAAGGGCTTATTGCAATAATAAATATTAAAATTCCAGAACCACAATTCAATTCTCAAACAAAAGAAAAGTTAGTAAATGCAGAAATCAAAGGATTAGTACAACAAGTAGTAAGTGAAGAACTATCGCTTTTTTTCGAACATAATCCCAATGAATTAAAGCCCATTTTAGAACGATGTATTTTAACCCATAAAGCAAGAGAAGCAGCAAGAAAAGCAAGAGAAATGGTAACTAAAAGAAAAGGGATCTTAGAGGGAGGAGGTCTTCCGGGAAAATTAGCGGATTGTTCCGAAAAAGATCCAGCTTTATGTGAACTTTTTATTGTAGAGGGAGATTCTGCAGGGGGTTCAGCAAAACAAGGAAGGGATAGAAACTTTCAAGCAATTTTACCCATTAAAGGAAAGATTTTAAACGTCATCAAAGCGAAAGATATAAAAATACTGGATAATGACGAAGTAAAAACGCTTGTAACCGCCATTGGAGCGGGATATGGAAATGATGATATAGATTTAAATAAATTACGATATCATAAAATTATTATCATGACGGATGCAGATGTTGATGGATCTCATATAAGAACCTTACTCCTTACATTTTTCTTTACAAAAATGAGACCACTCATTGAACATGGTCATCTTTATATTGCTCAACCACCTTTATATTTAATTAAAAAAGGCAAAGAACATTATTATGCCTATTCTGATAAAGAAAAAGATGAAATTTTAAAAAAATTTAAAAATGAAAAAGGAATTGTCATTCAGCGATATAAAGGTTTAGGAGAAATGAATCCAGAGCAGTTGTGGGAAACCACCATGGATCCAGCGAAACGTGTGTTATTACAGGTAAAGCCTATAGATAATGAATCTGATGAATTAAAACGATTAGAAGAAACTTTCGAAATTTTGATGGGGGATGATGTAGAACCAAGAAGAAAATTCATTGAAGATAATGCAAAATATGTACAGCATTTAGACTTATAAAAGACGTGAACACCCAAAATCCCTTAGATACTCCCGTAATGAAACAGTATCTGGAATTGAAATCTCAATATCCAGACGTAATTTTATTTTTTCGCATGGGAGATTTTTATGAATTGTTCTTAGATGATGC
>JBEQAN010000188.1:0-3764 GCA_041640315.1 Leptospiraceae bacterium | reverse complement strand
ACTTAAGAAAAAGTTTAGATGATATTGTAAAACAAATTCAAGATTTAAATTCTAAAGCAAACCAAACCTTTGAAGAAGTCTCCAAACAAATTAATGAAAATTATCAAAAAATCGCTCAAGAAATAGAAAAACTAGTTCCTAAGGAACAAGTGGAACAAATTAAATCTAAGTTAGATGAACTAAATAATGCAGTTAAAGCAAAAATCGAAGAATTATCAAAACAATTTAAAGGAGAAAATAAAGAATCTGCTTAATTTTTTCTAAGAAGCCCATTATCTTTGGGCTTCTTTATCTAATAATCATTTCCGCTTGAATGATTCCACTTTCAATCATGGATTGAAATATCAATATTATCTCCTCAATTGAAAGATTATACTGATTCAATTCTTCCACAAAATCGCTAATGGTATTTGATTTAAAAAATAAAATATTTTTATTTTCATTACTTGGTGTATAAATATATATACCTTGATAAGCCTCTCGTTGAATTTTACTATATTGGGTTGGTTTAAAACTTTTTGCTATTAAAAAGGGTTGAAGTAAAAAATTTCCCGTTATAAAAATCGTTTTGGTTTTTTGATCAACAATAATTTTATTTTTTAAGGGTAATTCTACTTCTAAATTCATAATCTCTTGAATTTTTTGATAGTTTTGATTTGTGTCTGAAAATTTTACTACTATACTTCCCCCTTCAATAGAAGCATCTATATCATTGAAAGCAGTTTTGATTTGATTATATATTATACTTAATTTTTCAAAATCAAATTCAAGTAATTGTAAACGAATTTGGTTATTCAATCCTACTTCTTCTAAATCTTTTTCTAAGATGGCACCCTGTAGGATATATGCGGTATTAGATTTCATAAAACGATTTTCTTCAAGATTTGGAGATAAAACCCCTTGAGCCACCGCATAAACAACACCATTCGCACCATATAAAGGGGTTTGTATTAAAATTCCCCCCATGATAGATTTCGCATCTCCAATTGAAGAAATATGACAAGTAATTCTATCTCCCTTTTTTGCAAAAGGGGGAATTTCTGCGGTCACAAGAACACTAGCTACATTCTTAGGTTGAAAGTTTTTTAAATCTATTTCTAAATTAAATTTTTGCAATATTTTATTTAGTATTTCTTTATTAAAATCAAATTTTGAATCTCCCGTTTGATTTAAACCAACAACAAGACCATACCCAATTAACTGATTATTTCTATACCCCAAGATCCTTACAACATCTTTAATTTTATATCGATGATATTGTGATATATTAAAATTTATAGTTTTATTTGTATTTTCTTGAGAATAAAGAGCATTTTTGAATACCAAAATCCCTATTAAGAAATATAAAAAAACATAACTTTTTTTAAGGTACATTGAAGTTTTGTTCCTCTAAGATTTTTTTTAAGTATTCAAGAAAAATTTTTCTTTTTGTTGCATCATCAATTTGAATCCTTTCATTTTCGAGAGATAGGTTTTGGTTGGTTTGTTCTACGATTTGAATTTGAATAATTAGATTGGCAATATTAGTAGAAGAAACTTGTTTATTTTTAATAAATGAATTTTGTGTTTCTCCACGAAACTGAATCAAATAGTTCAAATTATTGAAATTGATTTGTCGAACTCCTTCTAAGGTAATATTGTTGTTTTCTATCTTCACTATTCTTAAAGGGACTTTTGATTGAAAAGAAATTTGATCTTTATTATGATTTCGTATGCCCTTTTGTGAGGATCGTGTATCATTTACATCAGGTAAATAATCAAACAATAATTTATCGGGAACTAACTTAATGTTTAATTTTTTATCATTACTTTGATCTAACTGTATATTGAATTTTAGGTTTTCTTGAAAATTCACTACGATGATATCCCCAAGATTATAGGCAATTGTAGTATCCGAATAAAGACTTTGTCCAGTCCATAAATCTTCTGCTTTTAAAACAATTTTAAAAAAACCATGATATAGAAGTGAAATGATAATATTTATAATCAAATAAAGAAAAAAAATTAAATCAAGTTTTTTAAGTAAATAAGTCATATTATCGCTTCATGGAAATCGCTGTTCCAAGCATATTGTCTGAGGTAATGATAGACTTAGAATTAGATTCATAGGCTCTTTGGGCAACTATCATATTTACCATCTCTTCTACAATTTTTACATTGGACATTTCCAAAAACCCCTGTAGTAAACTACCAAATCCCTCTCGTCCAGGAATTCCTTCAATCTCTGGACCACTCGCAACGGTTTCCTTAAATAAATTATTTCCTATAGCTTGCAATCCCGCTGGATTCACAAATCGATATAATAAGATTTGACCAATTTTAATGGGTCTTATTTCATCATTGATTTTTACAAAGACCTCACCATCTTCAGTAATTTGTAAAGTATTGTTGATTGCTCCTTCGGGTAAAACTATAGGAGGTTCCAATAAATATCCATTGGAGGTTACTATTTGACGATTGGAATCAATTTTAAACGAACCATCTCTTGTATAACCAAATGTACCATCAGGTAAAAGAATTTTAAAAAAACCTACTTCTGATGTAATGGCAATATCAAATTTATTTCCCGTATTCTGTAAACTTCCCATTTCAAAGAGTTTTTGAGTTGCAGCAACTTTTGTTCCACTACCTACGTATACACCAGTTGGTATTTCTGAAACAGGTGTTGCAGGAGTACCTGCTAAAATATGCTGTTGATAAATTAAATCCTCAAAATCAACGCGATTTTTTTTAAATCCTGTTGTATTTACATTCGATAAATTATTGGCTATTGTATCCATTTGATATTGTTGAGCAATCATTCCTGTTGCTGCAGTCCATAAGGATCTTAACATATTTCACCTCAAAAAAAATATCGGTAGTTTTTTTATTTCTTTTATAGATTTAAAACTTTTCTTGTGAAGGTGATATTTTTATCAATACCACCAACATTGATCTGAAATGTATGATAGAATTTTTTTAATACAATACAACGATTGGAATTTGTTCCTTTTGTATTATTATATACATTCCAACAATTGGATAGTTTCGTAAATTTCTGAGTATTTATAAAGATTTCATCAATATATACATTTTTGAAATATTTCCAAATAATATCTGAAATCACTTCTTCTAAATAAACAAGTTGTTTTTTATATTGAACCTCCCCTACTTCTATCACAATTCGACCACCCGGTTTTACAATACGAATCATTTCTTTCAAAGAATCTTTAATAAATTCTGACCATTCCTCTATTGAAGAAAAAATACCTAGTGGTAATTGATTTAATTCTTCTTCTACACCTAAGAACCATGCTCTTAACCAATTATCCTGTTTATAATTTACTTTGTCGAGAAATGGTGGAGATGTAATAATTAAATCCACACTGTTATCAGGTATTAAATACATATTTGTAGAATTTAACTGAAAATATTCATTAAACTTAGAAACTTTATATTCGTCGGGTAGTGGTTTACTATGATCTTTTAAAAATTTTTTTAAAATTCTTGATTTTATATCTTTGTAAGTACTTTTTATTTTTCTTTTTTCATTATTCTTTTTTTGTGCTTCGGGAGAAACTGAAAATTGTGGAAATGAATAATTCGAAAAAAAACCATCAGAATGACCATGTAATCGTGAAAGTGCTATAAAAATAATATACATTAAAATTTTATCATCGGGATACTTAAAAAATTCTTCTCTTAAATTTAAAATTTCATTAAAAGTATCGGGATGAAAAAAAGGATAAAACTTATTTTGTTCTTCTTCTGTGAGTTGAAATCGT
>JBEQAN010000187.1:0-3765 GCA_041640315.1 Leptospiraceae bacterium | reverse complement strand
AATGAAGATAACTGTCAGTGGTATACCAGCAGAAATAGAAAGGATTCCTAATAATAATATAAAAATTCTAAAATCTTTTATTTGAAGGGGTTTATAATGACCACTTTCAACTAAAAATTTTTTATACTCAAAATACCATTTAAAAAATCGTAAGATTACAACTCCCCCTACAATGATCCCTACAATTGGGATTAGAGCTATAATAATTTTATAAATTGACTCTAAAAGCTCCATAAAATAATTTTTTGTTTTATCTATAGATTTAGAAACAAAAAAATGATTTTCGTTGCAATTTTTTATGAAAGCGAAGAATGTATTTTTAGATTCCCTAAAAAAAGAATTAGAAGAGCGAAAAAATCAACATTTACTTAGAATATTAAGACCCTTTGAATCACATTCTATTGATTTTTCTTCTAATGATTATCTCGGATTAAATTTTGATGGTTTATTAACGAATTTTCTCAAAAAGATTATAGAAGATTATAAAGAATTTACAGTAGGGAGTACAGGTTCTCGATTGATTTCTGGACATAGAAAAATTTTTGAAGAATTAGAAGAAGATTTTGCAAGGGATTTAAACGTTGAAAGTAGTTTGTTATTTCATAGTGGATATGTAGCAAATGTTTCAACGATCTATTGTTTACTATCTCCGAGGGATTTTGCTTTTGTAGACCGATTATGCCATGCAAGCATTTTAGATGGAATACGAATTTCTGGAGCAAGAAGAATTTACTTTAATCATAATGATATGAATCATTTAATAGAAATGATAAAAAAAACCCAAAGAACAACAAAATCTTTCTTTTGGATTTTTACAGAATCCATTTTTAGTATGGATGGAGATTCTCCACCCCTCGAAGATTTAATAAAAATTGCTAAAGAATATGATTGTAATCTCTTTATAGATGAAGCACACAGCATAGGAATTGTAGGAGAGAGAGGCAAGGGACTTGTTTATTCTCATCAGTACCAAAATGAATTCACTGTGATCACTTACCCCTTAGGGAAAGCGCCCGGTCTTATGGGATGTTTTGTTGTTGGAGAAAATATCCTCAAAGAGTATTTAATCAATCATGCGCGTGGGTTTATTTATTCTACTGCACAACCCATCATTCTTATCATGCTTTTAAAAAAGATATGGGAATATTTAAAAACTGAAGAGGCAGAGAAAAGAAGAAATAAAGTAAAATCTCTATCAACCTATACAAGAGAAAAATTACTTCAACATGGATTTGATATTGGAAATTCTAATAGTCATATAATACCTATTATCTTTAAGGAAGAAGCTCTCGTTTTAAGTATTACAGAGGAATTACGAAAAAAACATTATTCCATCATTGGGATTAGGCCACCCACTGTACCCAAAAATACAAGTAGAATTCGGTTAAACCTTCATGCTCATAATTCTTTTACAGAAATTGACACTTTTATAGAAGATTTAATCTCTATTTCACAAAAACTGAAGGTTAAGATTTAATAGTAAAGCTCACTAATTTTTATAATATTTTCTTTCTGTAGTTCTGTTAGAGAAGAAGAAAAGAGATGATCTTTTTTGATTACTTCTCCTAAAAACATCTTTTTTACATCGTCTTCTAAATTGTCTTGAATGAAGACTTCCATAGATTTCTCTTCATAAGATTTCTCTTCGTAGGGTTCATGAAAAGAAAATAATTCTTGTTGGAAGCTGGTTTTAGGTTTAGGGGATGGTTTTTTTATATAGTAGACTGTAGTTTTATATTTATGATTGGGAAAATTCTTTGAATCTGTGTTAAACTTAGTTTTTTTGATAATCATACTTTGCTCCTTCTTTATACTATATATATTTTAAGTATATTTTTGACAAGTATTTTTTATCACTTTCAAAATTTTTTTCTTACCTATGAGATATTTTACCACTCTTACCGACATAAATATGGATTCTTTTTTATACGATAATGAAAAAAAATGCTTAAGATATTTTCTTTTTTGAATGTGAAAAAATGCATGGTTATAATAATTTTTTTCAGTTTTGGGAAATCTTTAATATCAAATGAAAGTTTCTTAACTCTTGGGACTATTAGTGCTATTCGAAATGAAACGTTCTATACGATTGAAATCAAAGAAGACATTAGTTATGAATTATTAAAAGAACTTCAAGAAAAACGTCCTACAATCTTTAGTATGAATAGCAAAAATGAATTGAATGCATGTTTTCGCCCCGTTTTTTTTTATAATTACGAATCAAAATATTATTTACATACTATAAAAATTCCCTGCATTTATGATAAAGCTGAATTGCTAAAAAAAGGTTTTGCTATAGTAATGACTTTATTACCACAAGAGCAATTAAAACCCATAATGGAAGAAAAAGTCGGAAGAGAAATTCCCAAAATTCTTTTTCATCCCATTGATAAAAAAGAAATGATTTATGTAGAAGAAGATTTTTTATTATTTGGTCAAGGACATAATCCAGACGATGCATCGTTTAATAAGTTTTATTATGATTGGAGCCTCGAAAATATACCTAAGATAAGATCTTTTTATATTGATAAATACGAAGTAACAAACTTAGAGTTTTCTATCTTTTGCAAAATGACCCAATATCCCTGTCCAAAATTTTTAGAAAAACTCAATCATGAAGACAAAAATAAACCCTATATCTACGCAACGTATAAAGACGTGGAAAGTTATGCCAAATGGACCAATAAAGAAATACCAACTGAATGGGAATGGGAACTTGCTGCTAAAGGAGGGTTCAAAGAAATTTTAAAAAAAAATACAATTTTTAACAGTGAAATATTACCAGAGTTCCCGGATAACAAAGAGAATTGTAATACTCTCGAAAAATGGGATCGTAATCCCCAGCCCATAGATGTTTATAAATTGAAAGATGTTAATTTTCGAGGAATTGTAGGCCTTTGTGGAAATGCTCCAGAATGGACAAGTTCCTTTTTTTTACCATATCCAGGACATCGATTTACCAATAAAGAACATCAAGTTCTAGCGGGCAAATTTTTTCGAGTTTTAAGAGGGGGTGCTTTTTATTTACCTTTAGAAAAAGCAAAAGTATATACCCGTATTGTTGGGGGGACACCCACTTATCAAAATGATCCCATTGGAGGGTTTCGATTAATTCTTCGAAGCCAATAAAGTGGTTTTTTCTTGAATTTGTTGAAGGAGTTTTTTCTTATATCCAAGCACAGAATAAATTTCAGTAGAAGACGTTTTACCTTTCAATAAAAACTCTCCTACTTTTTGAATTTTAAAAACTTCACTACAAGGGATTAAATTTAATTTTTTTTGTTTTTGATTACATAAATCAATTGTATGAACATCAAATAAAATTTTATAACCTGTTTCTTTTGTTAAATCTTGAATACGAGAAGCGGTATTTACTGGATCCCCCATTACCGCATACTTCATCCTACGAATTGAACCAATGTTCCCTGCAAAAAATTTCCCTGTTGCAATCCCAATACCAAAATTTACTTTTTCTTCTACATATTGATTATAACCCTTAATATATTCTGCGATTTCTACTGCAGTTTTTAACGCATTAAATTGATCGTTTTCAGTCGGGACAGGACAACCAAAGGTGGCTAGTAAACCATCCCCTAATAGTTCATTTACCGAACCTTGATTGTTAAAAATAATATCCATTAAATCAGAAAATAAAGAACTAATATAATTTGCATAGTTTTTTGGTCCCATTCTTTCTGCAATGGTAGTTGAACTTCGAACATCAAAAAACATAATAGATCCTTCAATGATGTCTCCTCCTAACTC
>JBEQAN010000186.1:0-3772 GCA_041640315.1 Leptospiraceae bacterium | reverse complement strand
ATAGGAGAAATTAGTTGAATTTGTGAAATTTCCCAACAAAAATTTCTATGGGTTAACATTACCCCTTTTGGTGTACCTGTTGTTCCACTTGTATAAATAATTGTTGCTAAGTCATCGGGTTGGATGGATTCCCCTCTTCTTCGTAATTCCTCTTCTCCTTTGATACGAAGTAGTTCATATCCACGATTCAAAATATCAATTAAAAAATAAAAACTAATGTTATCTGATTTGGATTTTCCTACTCTCAATCTATTCTCTTCTAACTCCTCCAACAATTTCTCTAAATTTTTATATTGTGAAGGACCTTCAATGGAAATAATGGTTTGAATTTTGGGAATTTCCCCAATACAGTCTGCAAGTTTTTTTAATGTTTTTTCATTTTCCACAATTACAATTGAAACTTCTGCATGATTCAATATATAAGTAATATCTTGTTCCGTTGCATCTGTTCCTCTTGGTACATCAACACAACCAATGGTATCAATAGCAAAACAAAGCAATGTCCATTCATATCGATTATCGCATAAAAGTGCAATCTTGTCCCCTTTTTTTACATTAAGTTCGTAAATCAAAAAAGCTTGAATACTCTTCATATCAGCTCGCCAATTCGCATAAGAAACCGCAGCAAAATCCTGCTTATCTAACCGCACCCAAAAACATGGCCTTTCTGCATGAGTAGAAACAGTATCGCGAATTAAATGATATAAAGAAAGCTTTTCCATTGATGATACTCCTTAAATATAATTTATATATTTTGAAGTTTACAAAATCTTTTAAAATTGTATCGTCAACAATATGTTATAAACTTGCCTTTATGGAGTTTTCTATTTATTTTTTATGTTTAATTTGAATGGAGATTTAATAATGCTTCTCGTTTTTTTTCTGTTTCAATCAAATTTTGCATCATTTGATTTTCTAACAAATTACAATAGTATTGTAATTGTTCCTCATCAAGTTTTGCAGGAATAAAAATTGGATCCCCATAACGAGTCACAATTGTATTAAATAAAAGAGGGATTCTAAGGCTATCCCAAGATTTCGCTTTGATTTGTTTTAGAGATTCATGATGATAAGGAATGATAGGTAATCCCGTTAAGGATGCAAGAGTAATAATTCCTGGCTGAACTTTAAAAGCGGGACCTTTTGGACCGTCTGGGGTAATTAAGAGTCTTTTTCCTTCTTTCCCAAATTTAACTAAAATTTTTAATGCTTGAATTCCTCCTCTCGTCGTACTCCCTCGAACACTAAAATTATGAAATTTTTTTACAATTCTATCAATCAACTCTCCATCTTTTGATTGAGAAATCAAAACATAAAGGTCCATATCACGAAGTAAAATAGGTCCAGTAAATGCATTACAATGCCATAAGGCTAAGATAAAAGGTTTAGATGTCTTTAAATATGGCTCAATCACTTCTTTATTGAGCTCTATCACCTTAGAGGTTTTCATCAAAATTTTTAAATAGTAAGGAAGTAAAAATATTACCAAATCTTGTAATAACGTTTTTATAGAATGTTTCATTCTTTGGATAAAAAACAAAAGGTATTTATACCATCAAGTAAAAAGAAAAAACGTTTTGACATTACTGCCATACTATAAAGTTTTAATGACATGTGGGAAGAATTTCTTAATGTAACATTAGTTCTTTTTTTTGTCATGGATCCTATTGGGAATATTCCTCTTTTTTTAGTTGTTCTTGATAAAATCCCACTTGAAAAGCGAAAATGGATCATCACAAGAGAAATTTTCTTTGCCATGTTGATCTTAATCCTTTTTTTACTAATTGGCGATAGAATCTTAAACTATTTAAACGTTTCGGAATTTTCTTTAAAAATTTCTGGAAGTATTATTTTATTTTTAATTTCTATTAGAATGATCTTCCCTCCATATCAACAGGGCATTAGTATTTTTGGAGACCTACCAGAAGGAGAACCCTTTTTATTCCCCCTCGCTATGCCTTCCTTAGCAGGACCCTCCGCGATTATAACAGTTATTATCCTATCCAATCAAAAAAAAGAACAAATTCCCTTATGGTTATTTGCGATTATTGTAAGTTGTATGCTTTCTTTAGCAATATTACTTTCTTCTAACATCATTGCTCGCTTTACGGGAAAAAAAGGGATTTTTGCTATGGAAAAACTGATGGGTATGATTTTAACCGTCATCTCTATCGATATGTTTTTAAAAGGATTAAAATTATTTTTAAATCTTTAAATATAAATTTCTTTTTTTTTATTAAAATATATTTTTTTCGAACATTTCACTCGCTTTATAAGTCAAAAAGATATTTCAAAACACTTTAACTGGAGGTTAAAACATGAAAATAAAAATATTTTTACTTGTGGGCTTGATAAGCCTTTTGGGTTTTGTAAATTGTTTTGGACCATTTAAAAAAGAAGAAAAAAACAAAGAGGCAGAGAATCTTTTATTATTGGAAGTAGCATCTACAGAAGAACTTGAGATTAATGGTACATGGGAATATAAAGAACAAAACATTACAGTGACCAGCAAATTCTCCGCACAAAAATCTCTTTTAGGAGGAACTAAAGGAAATTTAAATGTTAAATATGTATTTAATAATCAACCTCAAGAAAGTGAAAGTTTCATTGTTGACTTTAATAATCAGACAAAAACTCTTTTTGTTAAAGTTTTGGGTGAATTCCAAAGCGATTGTAATGGTAATGATGTCACTGGAGAAGAAGGTGTAGAATGCTATGTTCGATATGTATGGACGATATCAAATGACTACCTGTATATATGTCCAACTTCAACCAACAAAGGTTCTTTAGAGGAAGCAAAAAACGATCCAACAACAGCAGATCCAAATAATTTAACTTCAGGTTGTCCTGGTTTATTATTTTGGATAAATTACGGTAGTAGACAATAGATAAATTTAGAATCAAAACATATGAATTTTAATTTATTATTTTAACTATAAATTAAAATAAGATTTGTTTTTGATTTTTTATTTTCTCTGGATTGAAGTTGAGTATAATATAATATGGTAATTAAAACATATTAAATTTATAAATAACTTCTACTCCAGAGATATTTATAAAATAGAACATAAATCATAATTTGATTTATCATAGTGCCTAAAGAATTGTGTCTGGTCATAAGATAACCTCGCTGTTCTTTTTTCGCACATAATTTTCCCTCACAATATTTTTGAAACATTCCCAATTTCGAAGTCTCCTACTTAAAAATTTTTCATTCTGTTTTTTCATCAATAAATACAAATATTTCTCTGCTGAACTCTCACTTTGTAACATCTCCATCCTCTTTAACCTTCGTTATTACTCTCTAAAAACCTTTCTAAGACGTTGCTCATATACACCCCATCTCGAACTATAAAATTCTTTTTATACATCTGCTATTTTTGTTGTAAAAATGCCAGAATTTAGCATTGCTCGTATAAGTTTAAATCCTTTGTTGTATGTTTACGATAGGGAATCAGAACCCTTTTAAAGTTCCCCTCTCTTGTTCTGGCAACTTTTATTGACCAAGAACCATTTTTAAATCTCTTTCATAAAATCTATTGGCTTTGGTATGGAGGTTATTTTCCAAATGAATCTTTCTTCGATTAACATTTTTTCTAAAACCTGTTTGACACATGGAGTAAAGAATTCCAAGAAATTACTAAATAAATCCGGGTTAGTTTTCATAGTATACCTCCAGTAATTCCATATAATTCCATAACAAAAATATGATTCAAATTACAGGAGGTTATCTTTTTTTGATCAGACACAATTAATTGTACACTATCTTAAA
>JBEQAN010000185.1:0-3776 GCA_041640315.1 Leptospiraceae bacterium | reverse complement strand
TAGAACAGTATTTCATTAAAATGACATAGTTTTTTTATTTAGTTTACAAACGAATTTTTTTGTACATTAACCATTTCTTGTGAATAAAGTTTAATTCTTATGTGACTTTTTCTTTGTTTAATTCAAAGATTGTGAATTTATACAAGGATTTAGTCACATTAAAGTCACAAAAAAGTTGACTCATGATAGCTTAAGAAATTTGTTTGATATATTAAAAAATGAACCGAAAAATAAAGAAAAAATGTAGAAGAATAAAGATATAGTTACTATAAAATGTCACATTTAAACATGATAGATAACAATAAAATTTAAACTGAAATGACTAAAAAATAATAGGAGTACAAAATGGAATTCATCGTCAATAAATCAGAATTATCAAAAGCACTAAACACGGTAACATCTATAACCTCATCAAGAGAAATAAATGCAATCGTAAGTAATATCCTTATTGAAACATTCGAAAATAAAATTTACATTTCTGCAACAGACTTAGAGCGTTCGGTAAGAGATATTGTTCCTGCAACAGTGATTAAAGAAGGAAGTATATTGCTACCTGGAAAAAAATTGGCTGAACTTGTGAAAGGTTTTCGCTACGAAACAATGAAATTTTCTGTACAAGATCATTACAAAGTAGTTGTAAAAAATGGAAATGAAGAGCAAGAGAAAAAATATCATACCAACATAGAAATAGTGGGAATGTCCTCCGAAGAATTTCCAGTTCCTTTTCAGCTAAATGATTTGAGTTTTGTAAAAATTAGTGCAGCTATTTTTACAGAAATGATTAAAAAAGTCATTTACGCTTCTTCCGTAGATGATGCTCGCGTAGTTTTTAATGGAATTTTAATTGAACATAAAAACAACCTATTACATTTTGTTGCGACAGATGGTAGAAGATTATCGCTCATTAAAAGAATTGAAGGTGATTTCTTACAAGGGAAAAAAATTATTATACCATCAAAATCAACAAAAGAGATCATAAAATTGATATCTACTGCAAACGATGTTTCTATCGCGTATCATGAGTCACAAAATCAAATTTATTTAAAAATTGGAGAGATTTATTTCTCAACAAAATTGATCGAAGGAACATTCCCAGATTACAATCAAGTCATTCCTAAGGAACAGAAATATAAAGTGCACATTAACCGAGAGGATTTTATTACAGCAATAAGACAAGCAATGGTATTTGCTCCAGAGCCGAATAAACAGGTTCAATTACATTTTAAACCAAACCTTCTTATGGTTGTATCCTCAACACCAGAACTGGGAAAAATAGAAGATGGGTTAGAGTGTAATTTTGAAGATGGTTCCATGATAATTGGATTTAATTCTCATTATTTACTTGATGTTTTGGAGGCGTTGACAAGTGAAAATGTGATAATGACGTTTCAATCTCCCGAAGCTCCCGTATTATTTTTCGATCCTCAAGATGAGAATTTTTTGGCTATCGTTATGCCAATGAAGATACAAGACTGATTGTGATTATACAAAACTTAATTTTAGAAAACTTTAGAAACTATACTAAAGAAGAAGTAAAATTTTCTGATTCTTTAAATTTTTTTATTGGTAAAAATGCCTCTGGAAAAACGAATATTATCGAAGCTGTAGGATATTTTGTTCTTTATCGATCTTTTAGAGGAGTATCAGATATAGATTTAATCAATTATAATGCGAATCATTTTTTCTTAAAAATTGATGTAAAAAATGACCAACAAATAAATCAGTATGAAATCGGTGTGGAAAAAGTTAATCTTGAATTGCGAAAAAAAATCAAAAAAAATGGAAAAAAAGTACAAAAAATATCTTCAATTATATCTGACGTAATTGGTGTTTTTTTTATCCCCGACGATATTGAACTCATTGAATCTATCCCAAAACGTAGAAATTTTTTTGATTATCTATTTTCAATAATTGATAAAGAATACTTAAATGTTTTATTAGAATATCAAAGATGTTTAAAGCAAAGAAATGAATTATTAAAAAGAATTTTCGAAAAAAAAGCGAATATCTCAGAATTGGACTTTTGGGATGATAAAATGATGAAGGATTCTCTTATTATCATGGAAAAAAGAAAACAATATTTAGAACGTTATAAAAAATACTTTTATAAAAGAATAGCGGAGATTTCTCAAAATTTGGATGTGGTTTTCGTAGAATTGGAACAAGAAGATTCAAATACCTTTAAAAAAAAATTCATAGAGAATCGCTTTAAAGATATTTATGCTGGAACTACAACCCTTGGAATTCATAGAGATAAAATATTATTTTTGGACAGAAATAAAAAAGATATTATAACCTCATTTAGTCAGGGTCAAAAGAGAACAGTTTCTCTTTCCTTAAAGCTTGCCCAGTATGATATTTTGCTTGAAACTTTTAAAATAAAACCAATTTTATTTATTGATGATGTGATTCGAGAACTAGATCAGTATAGAAGAAAGTATTTTTTAGAATTATTAATGAATTGTGGGCAGGCTTTCTTTACAACACCAAATTTCGAAGATGATATGAAGATGTTTAAGGAAATTAATGGAAATAACTGTAAAATTTTTGAAATCATTGAGGGTAAAATAACAAATGAATTTTGATTTATTTTATACAGAAAAAACACCTTATAAGTTAACAAAAAAAGAAAAAGTTAAATTAATAGAATCTTTATTCCATCTAAAAAATCATCCAGATAAAAAAATAGAACTATTTTTATTTGAAAACTGGAATAAACTTTTTGGAACTTATTCCAATTATATTCATTTAAAATATGTAAAAAACCAAATTCTTTATGTAGAAGTAGATTCAAAAAGCATGTTTCAAGATATAGTTTTTTTAATTTCGAAAATAAATCACATGATGAAACTTTCAATTGGAGAAACTCTAAAAACCATTAAAATTGTTCCAACCCATCACCTTAAAAAGCAAAAGGTATTTGTTCACGAAATAGAAAATAATAGAGAACAGGATATTTATAAAAAAAATAGAGAATTGATATTGAATGAAAATTTTATCCAAGAGGATAAAAATTTAAAACTTCTCCAAGAAATAAAATCAATATTATTAAAAGAAAAATAATGTATGATGATATTAACAACGATCTTAGGATTATTGATAGCGGTATTAGTCATTTTATACCTATTAGATTTTATGGATAAGTCAAAAGGAGGAGTGAATATTGTAAAAAATGAACCAAAAACTGCTGAAAGCCTAAAACGAGCTATTAACAAAACATTAAAAGAAAATCAAGCAAAAGCACCAGAACAGCGATTGAGAATATGCCCAATATGTGGAACTATTTTATCTGAAAAAGACTACCTGATAGCAGCATTTGAACCCATCAAAGATCCCACACAAAAACGAAGAGTTAATATTTATGGATGTCCCTATTGTATTACCACTGATGGAGTAATTAAAGATAAAATTGATCCTTCCATGCTAGTATAATAAATTTATAAATAATTCTATCAATTCAAAAAATATTTCTAATAAAACCTTATAAAAAAAAGTAGTCAAAAATAAATATTATAAATAATTTAGTATTATGAAAACTGTTGTAATAACTGGTGGAACTGGATTTATCGGAACAAGGTTAGTAAATGCATTAAAAGAAAAATATAAAATTTTTTTAATTTCAAGAAAGGAGAATTTAAATTCCGAAATTCCAGCTTATAAATGGGATCCAGACAGAAAGTATATCTCTGATCAAGGAAAAATAATTTTGCAAAATGCTGATTATATCATTCACCTAGCAGGTGCTAACATAGCTGAAAGAAGATGGGATGAAAATT
>JBEQAN010000184.1:0-3839 GCA_041640315.1 Leptospiraceae bacterium | reverse complement strand
AGAATTAACCATAGCTTTACATTATGTGTTCGATACCCCAAGGGATAAATTGATATGGGATGTTGGACATCAGATTTATCCCCATAAAATTTTAACAGGCCGTAAACATAGATTAAGAAGTGTTCGAAGATTTGGCGGAATTTCTGGTTTTCCGAAGAGAGAAGAATCAGAGTATGATTTATATAATACTGGTCATGCTGGTACATCTATTTCTCAATTACTTGGAGAAGCAATTGCAAGAGATCTGAAAGGAGAAGATTATAAATGTATTGCTGTCATTGGAGATGCTTCTATTAGTGCTGGGATGGCATTTGAAGCATTAAATCATGGGGGACACCTTCAAACTGATTGTATTGTAATTTTAAATGATAATGATATGTCTATTTCTAAAAATGTGGGTGCTTTGAATCTTTACTTAAACAAATTAGTGACTTCAAATTTTTATAATAAATCAAAAAAACTATGGTATAAATTCTTATATTGGTTTCCCATCATAGGACCAGCATTAAAGTTATTCTCTTTGAAGTTTGAAAAAATGGTAAAAGATTTTTTTCTACCCGGTAGTTTATTCGAAGATTTTGGATTTCGTTATATTGGGCCAGTTGATGGACATAACCTTGAAGAACTAATCGACATACTAACTAAAATAAAAAATATGAAAGGTCCTATTCTTCTCCATGTCATCACCCAAAAAGGGAAAGGTTATAAACCAGCAGAGGAAAATCCCATTCAATTCCACAGTGTATCTCAATTTGATAAAAATAATGGAAAATTTTTAATCAAAAATCAAGAAGAAAAAATTAGCTTTAGTGATATTGTAGGAAATACTTTATTAGATATTTTTGAGAAAATTCCTACAGCTGTTGCGATTACCCCAGCAATGATTGAAGGCTCTGGACTTAGAAAACTATACGAAAAATATCCAAATCGTGTATTTGATGTTGGTATTGCAGAACAACATGCGGTTACATTTTCTGGTGCCTTAGCATCAGGCGGTTTAATCCCATATCTTTGCATTTATTCAACATTTTTAAATAGAGGAATCGATCAGCTAATCCAAGATATTGCCCTTATGAATTTACCAGTTAAAATTGTAATTGATAGAGGGGGATGTGTTGGACCCGATGGAGAAACCCATCAAGGATTATATGATATAGGCTATTTATATGCTATTCCTAATATTAGAATTTATGCACCTTCTAATGGTGCGGAATTAAAAGAATTTTTATATTTTATGGCAAATGATAAAGCTGGTCCAATTGCAGTGAGATTCCCCAAAGCAGAAGATTCCTTAAAAAACTTACAAATGAAAGTGGATATTACCAACATAGAACCAGAGGTGATCCCCAGTTTGAATACACAACATTTTGATTTAGCTATCATATCCATTGGAATCATGAAAGGAACAGCCCAAGAAGTTCAAGAACAATTAAAAAAATATGGGATTCAAAGTATAGTTATTGCAATGAAATGGTTAAAACCGTTTTCAAAAGACTCTCTTGAAACTTTAATAGAAAATGTAGAGGGAATGATTTTTATAGAAGATTCTTATGAATTCGCTAGTGCCTCTATGGTAATCTTAGAACAGCTTTCTCAAAAAGCAAAATCAAAACATTTAAGAACTTTTGCATTCCCATCTGTTCCAATAGAACATGGAAATCGAAGCGAAATTTTCGATAAATATGAAATGAGTGCTTCTAAAATCGTAGAATATATATTAAAAAAATACCAACAAATAAAAATTATTAAAGATGTAATCTAAAAATACTTGTACTTTTATTTTATATTATTTTCATGTAACTCATGTATCAAGAGAAGAGTAATTATTATTACAATGAAATAACTCATGCCATCTATAATAATCAAACTGAAAAGGCTGAGTACCTTATCTATCATTTATTAGAAAACGAAGACGATTTTCCAATTTTGATTTATATAAAATATTTATCAAATTCCATTAAAGATCATTCCATCCTAAGAAAAATATTATACAAACAAATCATGAAACATAAAAAAGACATATACAAAAGAATATCTCTAATTCATATCCTCTATAAAAATAAAGAATATGAAAAATCTATAAAATGGTGCGAAAAAAGTCTAAAATTAGCAAACAATCAACAAAAATTAACGATTTATTTCTACCTTTCTAAAATTTTTTATTATTTAAATCGTCCAGAAAGAAGTATACGGTATATCAATTTATGTTTACAATTTAATCAAAGATATAAACCCGCATTAAGACTAAAGCAACTCATTTTAAAAGATTTATACTATGAATCTTATTGATATATATCATAATGAATCATTATGGAAAAAATTCTATCCTGATTACAGAATTCGAAAAGGACAAATCCAACTATCTACAAAAATTTATGAAACAATTATCAATAAATCGTTTCTTATTGCGGAAGCGGGAACAGGTACAGGAAAAACAATAGCATATCTTTTACCTGCTATACTTGCTTCCCTACAAAATCCTGAAAGTAAAATTTTAATTAGTACAGAAACAAAAAACCTTCAAAATCAAATATTAAAAAAGGATATACCATTACTTGAAAATATTTTAGGGATGAAAATTCCAGCAGAAATTTGCTTAGGTTCTAATAACTATATTTGTAAAAGACGATTACAACAGTTTATTCATTCTAAGGAATTAAATCCAAAATTCCTACCGTATTTAAATCATTTTATTGAATGGGATGAAAAAACTCAAAATGGAATTATATTAAATTATCCCGAAGAACTACCAAAAGACTTTATTTCTGAAGTTGTAAGAATTCCAGAATTATGTCTTGGAAACCGATGTCCTAATTTTACTATATCATATTATTTTGTTGAAAAAGAAAAATGGAAAAAAGCGAAAGTATTAATTGTAAATCATCATTTATTAAGTGCTCATATTGAAAGTAATTTTAGTATATTACCAAATTTCAATATTGCCATTATTGACGAAGCACATTCCTTTCCAGATATCCTTAGAGAAAGTAGTATTCAATTTGTTTCTTTGAAAGAATTAGAATTAGTCATTAAAAAATTCAAATTAGACACATTAGTAGAAAAATCATTAAAACAATTTATAGAATTTATAAAAAATAAATACAACCACGATACAAATGAACAAAAAATCCGCGTTACCACTTCTATTGATTCTCCAGAGCTTTTTGAAATCATCAACTCCTTAGAAATATGTAAAGAAAAATTAGAAGATGAATTAAAATCTCTTGAAGATCTATTTAGAAATATCCATTCATTGGACAATGAATCTCAAAAAATAGAATTACAAAGCGGTATAGAAAAAATAAATCATACAATCAATATATTGAACTTGCTTTACGAAGGACCTATCAACAATCGAGTTCACTATATAGAAAGTAATACATATGATATTAGACTATGCATTTCTATTGTTAATACGGGCGAGATGATTCAAGAAAAATTTTTAAAACATTTAGATAGTTGTATTTTTACATCCGCAACAATTTCCATTAATAATAACTTTCATCATTTTGCTGAAAAGATTGGATTTTATTATGACGATATTAACACCATTACAATTCCCTCACCCTTTAACTATAAAGAACAAGCTTTAATATACATTCCCAAAAATTTAAAAGATCCCAATACAAAAGAATATTTAGAAGAAGTATCAGAAGAAATTTATAAATTGATAGATTTAGTAAAAGGAAGTATATTAGTTTTGTTTACATCCAAAAACAATTTAAATTTTGTCTATCATTATTTAATTAAAAAATATGGTAGTCTTTTACAAAAAAATAAAATAACTATATACTCTCAAGAAATATTAGGAGCCAAGGTATCCCTTGAAAAATACCTAC
>JBEQAN010000183.1:0-3845 GCA_041640315.1 Leptospiraceae bacterium | reverse complement strand
TTCCAGCTCTTGCCTGCAAGCCATCGCTGATAACAAGTATTTCGTTGTATTTAAAGAGCATAGAAATCTGTTCTTTATAGGTTTGCAGTTGATTATAAGCATCCCAGATGGTGGCGTTTTCGTCGGCGGGGTTTTTGTCTCTTGCCCTATGAAAAACAGGCAAAAGTATTGCGGGAACTCAAGAGAAAAGAGCGCGGGAGGTGACACCCGTTTATTTGCAAAAGCAGAGATCATCTCTAAATATTCATCATACCACGATTCTTTATGTTCTAATTCTTGATTTTCCATTATTCTTATCTCGAAGTTCAAACCCCAATTGTTTTATAAGGAATCATATAATGCTTTTTAGTATTACTTTTTCTTTCTTTCTTTTCCTCTGTGTATCTCTGAGTTCTCTGTGGTTAATATTTTTTTCCACCACAGAAGGCACAGAGAAGCATGGAGGTATTTATTTTGTTTATTAATTGTTTATATTTTAATTCTATATCTACTCCATGCATATTTTTTCATATCTTCATTTACATTTGGTTTTCTAAATACAAAAAGGTGTTCATGCATAATTAAATAAAATTTATATTTTCTGGCTTTTGCTTCCCATCTTTTTGAATATTCACAATTGTGTTGCGCTTTAATTATTTCTTCTTTAAGAATAAATCCCACTTTCAAAAACCTTTCTAAAACATAATAGGAAAGAGGCACATAATGTTGAGCCCTTCTAGTATCTCCAACTAATATTGCACAATATTTATCAGGTTTTAAAACCCTATAACATTCCTTTGCAATAATCTCTATATTATCGAGAAATTTTAAAATATTGCTGCTACTTGATAAATCTTCAGAAATTTTATTTTTTGAATATTTAATAATATTTAAATATGGTGGGTGGGTAATAATAAGGTCAACTGAATCATCCTGTAAGAATGATAAATTTTTGGCATTGCCCACAATAACCTCTTGCTTGTAATCCGTTTTAAAATCAAAATCCAATGCTTTCTTAGAAATTTCAACAGCTTCAGGATTTATATCAATGCCTAATGCCTTACGATTTAATAGCTTAGCCTCTATTAAAGTAGTTCCTGAACCCACCATAGGATCAAGCACATAATCGCCCTCACTTGAATACATTTCAATTAAATTACGTGCAATCTGAGGGGCAAAATTGCCTCTATACTTTGAGTTATGCGTGGCCCAGTTTCCTCTTTCTGGGAATGTCCATAAAGTAGTTATTTCAGGTTTGTATTTCTGCAATAGTTTGTTTTGAAGAATATTTTTTATCATAAACTTCCTTTAATAATGTCTTCAAGTATTCCTCTCGAAAGCATATCGAGATTAAGAATGTAATCAATCTTATCAAATGTCTCTTTTAATGGTAAATAAGTTGTTCTCCATCCATCCCCATCTGTTATCCATATAAATTGATGACCATCTTTCTTCCAAAAGTCAAACATTGTTTTATACTCTCCTGCTGTAGATTTTAATTTTGAACCTCCACCACCATAAAAATTTGTTTCAATAAGGTATAACTTTTTATCTTTGTTTAGAATAGCAAAGTCTATTCTTCTTGAAGATTTATCAACAGTCATATTTTTCCCCCATCGATTTTTTACTTTTTCTGAATCTGCTTGTGTTATGTACTCAAAATCATTTCTGGTACACAAATCTTTAATAAAAAATTCAACTATTTTCTCCATCATTTCGCCGCTTCTATTTTTTCTACCGTTTGAATCTAAACCTACCTCAATGCCAATAACATAATCAACAACATTTTTAATTTTTTTTGATGAAAGCAAATCAAGAAAACCAGTTTTTTGACAAAATTCAACAACATCATTTATAATAGATTCTGAGAGGGGCCTTGACATATCGGGAAGTTTAAAGGTAAATTGTTTATACTTAAATTCATTGTAACCAAACTGATCCAGAATCATAAAATCACTCTCACGAGATGCTATAAGAATCGGGATGGCTTTAATTATTTCAGGATGTTTTCTTAATAAATCTTTAAATTCTTCCAATATATTATCTTTTCCTATAAGGTAATTAATTATGTTTAATTCTACCTCTACATTTTTAAGATTAGCAAATACTTTACTCCAATTAACAAAATAATCCCATTTTGTTATTTTATTTTTTAATGTTGAAATAAGATATTCAAAAACATCTTCAGAATTTGTTTTTCCTAATTTCTTCTTAAAAATTTCTGAATATTTCATACAATCCTCAATAATTTTTTATAATTAATTCATTTATTTCTTTTCTCTTAGTTGCATCACAATTGATCATACGTTTAGCTTTGATTCTTATTATATTAAATCCTTTGTAATTTTCTTCAAAAAAATTGTTATTTGGATCGTAATTTTTAGGATCGGAATTACTTAGCATTGCAAATGCTCCTATTTTATCTAATTTTTTGTAGAAAACACTTAATCTCTTCTGATCTTCTATAGTAAACCCATTTTCTGAGTAACTTGTAAAATTTGATGTTTTACTAATTGGTAAATAAGGGGGATCAAGATATACTAAAGTGCCTTTAGCAATAAATGGTAATACTTCTTCAAAATCTCCGCATAAGATTTCGGTATTCTTCAATGCCTGGCTGGCTTGCAAAATATTTAATTCATTACAAATTTTAGGATTTTTGTATTTTCCAAATGGCACATTAAACATTCCAAATTTATTGGTTCTAAAAAGCCCATTAAAACAGGTTTTGTTAAGAAATAAAATATATGCTGCTTTAGTTATCCATAATATGTTATAATTGTTATAATCAAAATCCCTTATCAAGTTGTTGTATGATTCTCTAATGGTATAGTAAAATTCTTTCCGTTGTTTTTCTGTTTTATCTAAATAAATTTTTTCTAAATCATAGAGTTTTTCGATTAATTCTTTTGGTGACCTTTGTACTACTTTATAGCAAATTACTAGTTCTTTATTGATATCTGAAATAATAGCTTCTTTAATTGTATATTTACTTTTTAAATAAAACAATAGTGCTCCTCCTCCTATAAAAGGCTCTACATATTTATCGATTTTTTTATTTTCTTTTATATGGTAAGGTAAATTATTTTCCAGAATTTCAATAATCTGGCTTTTCCCACCTGCCCATTTTATAAACGGTCGAATATAATCATTTCTATTTTTTTTTTTTAACACAATATTTGTCATCATATTCTTTCCTACTAATTATGCTCATATGTGTTGATTGATTACCTCTCTCTAAGTGCTTTAGGAATTGTAACTCCCACTCTTCAGGTATCATTCCAATTTTGGTTTGTTTGAATTTTGGTTTGTTATGGTTTATATTTCCCCTCTCATTTTATACTTTCAATTAAAGCATCATAATGCTCTTTGTCTTTATTTTCTAAAATTAATAGTATTGTATTAACAGCAGTTTCTACCTCATTAATATCAGGAAACTTTTGTGTATGTTCGGGATTTTCTTCGTGAGAATATTCATCTAGAATTTTTAAAGTGGTTTTTTGTGCAAAATCATTATCAAGATTTTTAAAGAATTTATTCGCTTTATCTTTAAATTTGCTCCCATCGGGATATTTTGCAAACAAATAGGATTCAAGAAATCTTCTTGCTATATTGGGTAAAATGTAAAGTAATTCAAAATTGCTTTTATCACTCGAATCATTGAATTCTTTTAGTTTTGAGAAAAGATAATTATACTCACTTTTGAATTTTCTTAAAACATTGGGTAATTCGGTCATTGTTGACATTTTTTCACCATTCGATTGAATCTTTTTAATTAAATAATAGTTTTCTTTATCATTTTTACTTCTTTTATTTGGTGTTCCATCAGGATCACTTTTAACCATATCCTTTAGAAGATTAAAAAA
>JBEQAN010000182.1:0-3900 GCA_041640315.1 Leptospiraceae bacterium | reverse complement strand
AAAACAGGAAAAACCAATCATAACTTGCTTTACTACGAAGTGCATATTGGAACTATGGCATTCAATCCACATATTTTGATAAATGATTTACAAACATTATGGTTGAATCTACAGAAACATTAACAATTAACTCCATAATTGGAGAAGGTTCTGAATTTAGAGGAGAGTTTAAAGTAAAAGATTTATTAAGGATCGATGGATACTTCAAAGGAACAATTCTAACAAAAGGGAAAGTATTGATTGGTAGGACTGGAAAAGTAGAGACAGATATTCAAGCGGGAATTGTGGTTGTTGGAGGGGAAGTATATGGGAATATTCTTGCAAGTAAACGAGTCGTACTTCTTTCTACTAGTAAAGTTAAAGGTGATATTATTACCCCATCGCTCATCTTAGAGGAAGGTTGTATCTTTGAAGGACGATGTACTGTAAATAAAGAACCGCTTTAAGTTCATTAATTAAAAAATATCTACTTTGTAAAAACAAAATAATTAAATTGTCTCTGAACTGTTTTAAAAAAATTCCTCTTTGAAAATAACTATCATAATTAGATTCATTAATGCTAATAAAAAAATTAACTATTAACAGTTATGTTTTCTTAAAAAATATAGAATTTTATTATCTATATTTGTTTTAGATTTTTTTTCTTAAGCAAAAATAAAAAAAGACAATTAAAAATAACAATATGTCTTAGAGATAGAAAATAAGTCACTTGTTTAATAGAAAACCTATTATGTTAGTAGTACCAAAAAACTCCAATCATTGATGAATGATTAAATTTACTAAAAAAAATAAAATATAAGACTGTTTAATATTAACTTCTACTACTCCAATTTGTCAGACATACTGGATACTAAAATATATTTCAAAACAAATTAAATATTAATTTTAGTTAAATAAAATACTTATATAAATTAAATAAATTTTAAAAGAGCAATACAATCAAATTTGGTATTAGAGCAGAAAATATTATGATTTTAAGAAAAGATCTCCTTAGTAAAAAAGAAAATTTGGTCAATGGATTCATAGAATCCATACATAACATGGGTCTACTTTCGTATATAGTCTTTCAACCCCATCATACCAATACCACAGTTGAAATCATCATACCACAATATGCAATTCAAAAACTTAAGCTAAAATTACGCGAAGAAACAACAATAACCATAAAAAGTGAACATATCTTTTATTTTTAATTTTTTTAAATTGTTTTTATATTTCATAATGATAAAGAAATACTGCGATATATCCACATATACCCGCAAGAAAAATACCTAAGATTGGTATCAATAAAATTGTTAAAGTACTTAGTCCTAAAAGAAATATTTCTTTTTTTTTGGTCTTTAAAAATGCACTTCTTTGTTTTGGTTCGGGATAAAATCGTTCGTAAAAAACATCAAAAATGGCATGCCCGATAGAATAAGCATTAAAAAGAAATAGAATAATAGCCTGAATAGGTCCGAGAAATATAGTAAATAAAAACAAAATCATATAAGTTATTAAATATAAAAATGATTTTAGTATACCTGCTATTAAATTTATGATATCTTGATAAAACGTTGTATTATTTGTTTCAGTAATTTGATATTTAATCAATAATTCTTTCCACAATGGCTCTAAAAAAGGAAGTATAGCAATCTGTGCAATTACTCTATAAAACATAATAAAAAGAAAAAATGAATATATAAAAATCATGATATGAATAAACGAGATTAAATATTCAAATTTTAAAAGAAATTGCTCTAAATATTTCGAAAATAAAATTCTATTAAAATAAAAAATCCCAATACTTGTAACAAAAGATAACAATATTGTCATAATAAAAGGTAAGAGAATAAATTTTGTTAATTTTAATTTAAATAATAAATAGATAGATTTATACGGTAAAAAGATAATTCTATAAAGCACTATAAATTGAATCAATCCTTTATTTGTGGATCAATTGTTTTTTTCCAGAAATTTTAATAATTTTATTTTCTTCATTTACAAGAACAACTGTGGGTTCATAATCTTCAGGAATTTCTTCTTCTTTTAAAAAAGCATAAGCAATAATGATGACTTTATCACCGGGTTGACCCAGTCTTGCAGCAGCGCCATTAAGGCAAATATCTCCTTTTCCTCTCTCCCCTTTTATTATATAAGTTTCGAATCTTGCTCCATTGTTTACATTCACTACATGAACTTTTTCATAAGGTTTGATACCAGATGCTTGTAGTAATTCTTCATCTACAGTAAGACTACCTTCGTAATGCAAATTGGCATCTGTAATGGTTGCACGATGAATTTTTGCTCTAAACATTTCTAATACCATTACACCCTCCATTCATCAATATATTTAAATTTTTTAAACATTACCATTATTTTTTTTACAGATATTTTGAAAAGTTTTTCTTGATTTATACAATATAATGATTAAATTGAAAATAAAAATATGGATAAATCATCTTTTATTAAACATGAACTCAAACCTATAAAAAAATTCGCAAGAGGCAAAGAATTTGAAATAATTCCATTTTTAATTATTGAATCAAAATTCATGGATAATATTTTACTTCAAAATCTTCCTGGAGATATTCATATAATTCATTTAGAAGATACACTTTTTCTAAATCAAGACTTTAATCATAAATTACAATCTATACAACAACAGATTATTGAAAATTCTTTTAAAGAAAAAGATCCAGAAGAAGTAGCAGAGAATATATATCCTATAGGTTTGATTTTTCTTAGTGATGATTTATATTTTTCTAATAAAGAAACCCTCATTAATTTTTACAAATCTGTAGGTAGTGGTGAAATATATTTTATTTTATTGTCAAACGATCCACTTATTTATCAAAAAGACTTGGGACTTCATCAAGACTTTTTTTATATAATAGCTCCAAAAATTTGGAATGACATTTCAAAAAAATCATTTGCAACATTAATTACTAACTGTTATAAACAAATTCAATTACAAATAGAAAATTTCTCTTTATTAGTAAAAAATGAATTAAATCTTAAAGATCTATCCCGAGTCTTGAAAATTGGGCAAATCCTATCAACAGAAAAAAATTTTGATATTATCATTGAAACAATTCTTAAAGAAGCTATGGAAATGGTTAATGCTGATGGGGGCTCAATCTATATTACTGAATACGATCCTAAGAATCATTCTAAACCTCAATATTTAAGATTCAAAAAATCTGCCTTACAACTCGAAAGTAATGAATTTTTACTTCCTATTGATTCTAGTTCAATTGCTGGTTATGTTGCTTTAACTGGTGAACCACTCTTAATTGAAGATGTATATTCTCTTTCCGACAATGAACCTTTTAAATTTAACCCCGAATATGACTTACATCATAATTATTTAACACGTTCCATGATGGTCATACCAATGAAAAATCAACATGGTGATGTTGTAGGTATTATCCAACTGATCAATAAACGAATTGATATTTATAGAAAACTTACTTATGAAGAAATGAAAAATGGACTGGTACTTCCATTTACAACCGAATGTATGAAAAAGGTCTATGCTTTAGCTGGACAAGCAGCAGTCTCTATAGAAAACTTTAGATTAATTAATAGTATAAATAATCTTTTAGAAGGATTTGTAAAAGCATCTGTACTTGCTATTGAACAAAGAGATCCAACTACCTCTGGACATTCCTTTCGAGTAGCTGAATATACTATAAATTTGGCTTTAGCTGTAAACCGAACTACAACAGGAAAATATAAAGATCTATTTTTTAATGATGAACAAATCAAAGAAATACGTTATGCTTCTTTGCTACATGATTTTGGTAAAGTTGGTGTTAGAGAAAAAGTTTTAGTCAAAGAAAAAAAACTTTATCCCGAGCAAATTCAAGATATATTATGGAGATTTAAATATGCAATGCGTTCTCTTGAATACGAATA
>JBEQAN010000181.1:0-3924 GCA_041640315.1 Leptospiraceae bacterium | reverse complement strand
ATAACAAACGAACCCAATCTTTTTCTGTTAATACAATGGGTTTTTTGTGTTTTAACCACTCTTGAATTTCGTAATTAGTAAATTGATGATGATCTTTATATACATAACTTTTTATAATTTTAAAATCTATTTCTAACATCTTTAAAAACGAATCTGGTTTTCCAATTCCACATACTGCAACAATTTCGCTTTTTTTTACTAAAGGTATTGGATTTTCTTGAATATGATTCGAATAAAAAAAAGGTTTTTCATAGGATTGTACGATTTTTTCCCATTGTTTTAAAGATTCGGGATTTTCTTGGGTCCTTGTAAAAATCACAATATCGGATCTTTTTATGGCAGTGAGGGGTTCACGAAATTTCCCTTTTGGAATTAAATGGACGTTATTTGGTGGATCAGTTACATCTAATGTTATGATATCTAAATTACGATAAACAGTAGGATTTTGAAAGGCATCATCAAGGATTACAATATTATATCCTTCCCCATATTTTCGAATTAGTTTACTTCTGTCCTTTCCACAGGCAATTCTAAAATTTTTATGATGTTTTTCTTTTAGTTTAAAAGCAATTAAATAGGCCTCATCCCCAGAGATATAAGAAGTTGTAAGAATCTGTCCATTCTCTGCAACTAATAATTCATCTTTGAATGTTCCTTTATAACCGCGTAAACATACAAGAACATTATGTTTCTTTTTTAAAAATTCATCTGCTAAATATATGCTTAGGGGAGTTTTTCCTGTACCACCTGTTGTTAAATTTCCTACAGAAATGATGAATTTGTTATCAAAATATACTTGATTCTTCCATCGATAGTGAAAGATTTTTTTATGAAAGTAATAATAAATAGATTCCCATAATGATAATTTTATATCTTCATGAAAATTGTAAGTCATATAATTTTTTGTATACTCCCTTTTTTTCTAAAAGTTCTTGATGGGTTCCTTCTTCAACAATTTCTCCTTTTTGTATGACGTAAATTTTATCTGCTTTGTAAATAGTTCTAAGACGATGTGCAATCATAATTACTGTTTTATCTTTGATTGCAGATTCAATTGCAAGTTCTACCATTTTTTCGCTTTCATTATCAAGAGCACTGGTCGCTTCATCTAAAATTAAGATCTCTGGATCGTGAATTAATGCTCGTGCTATTGCAATTCTTTGTCTTTGTCCCCCAGATAACATTACCCCCCTTTCGCCAACAATGGTATTAAGTCCCTCTGGTAATGTTTCAATAAAATCATAGGCGTAAGCTAATTTACAAACTTCAATAATTTTATCTTCGGAAATACTTTCATCAAATAAAGTAATATTATCTTTTAAAGAGGCATTAAAAAGAAATACATTTTGAGATACAATCCCAATCTTTTTTCTTAATTGAAAGATATCATATTCTTTAATATTTACATCATCTATAAAGATTTCTCCCATAACTGGATCATAAAATCTCATCAATAAATCTACAATTGTAGATTTTCCAGCTCCAGACTCTCCTACAAGAGCAATGAATTGATTTTTTTCAATTTTAATGTTAATATTTTTTAATACATACTCAGCTGGTGTTTCTCTAAATTTAGAGGGATAATAGAAATAGACATTTTTATACACAATAGAGTTTTTTAAACCCTTGAAGGGTTTTGCCTTAGGATTCAACTGAAATTCATTGGTATTACTTAAAATTTCCATGATACGTTCGCTTGCAGCGCTTACGATGCCAAATAGATTCATCATCACAGATGTTTGAATAATAGGGCGGATGGTAAACATCAAAATAAAAAAAAATGCAAAAAAATGTCCTTTGGTTAATTTTCCTTCTGTAATTTCATAAGCTCCCCAGGTAAGAAAAATTAGAACTATAAATGTTACTACTAATTCTGTTATTGAGGGACCTACTTGATGATAATAATGTCCTTTAAAAGTATCTTTATAAAGTCTTTCATTAATTAAATTAAAACGCATTTGTTCGAATTCTTCCATTGAGAAAGCGCGAATTACTCGAATACCAGAAATAATTTCTTGTAGATGAGATAAAAGATCTGATAGCCGTTCTTGTTGATTTTTTGCTGCTTTTTTTACTTTTAAAGCAAAATTATTGACTGGGATCATTAAAATTGGTACGCCAATAAGCATAAAGAGTAGCATTTTCCAAGAAATAAAAGCAAGTAGAGCTAAATGTGTGACAATATAAAATATATTCACAATAAATTCTTGAAATTCTACTGCAATGGTTCGGGAGATCAAATGTATATCATTTACAACACGACTCATAATATACCCAGAACGTTCTTGTTCAAAAAAGGATAAGTTTAATCGATTCAGTTTTTTATAAAGATCATTTCTTAAATCTCTTGTTGCATAATATCCCGATGTTCCAATAAAGAAAATGGATAACGTAAGTGATACTATTTTTAAAAAATAAATCGGAATAATAATCAAAATGATTTTATAAATGGTTTGTTTATTATCGTAAGGTTCAAAATATTCGTTAATTTTGATTTTTAATTTTATAAAGTTTATATAAATTTTTTCATAAGTTTCAAGGGGATGATGTTCTAAGTATTTTTGATACAATGATTTTTCCTCTGGCCCTATTTCTACAACTTGGATTTTTTTCTCAGATCCTATGGCATTAAAAATAGGAACAAATGAAGTTAAAGAAATTAAATTTGTAATGGAGGCGAGGATTGCAAATATAATTCCTAAGAAGATTCTATATTTATAATGAAAAAAATATGGTTTTAAAATTAAGATTCCTAATTTTTTATTTTCAGATTTCATAAGATTTTATATTTACATTAAAATCTATAATCTCCAATGCCAAATACAAAATTAAATTTTTCATCCCCTGGTATGGGTAAAATTTGACCATGTTTGTAATATCGTTTTTGTGCAAGGAATAAGCGTATAGGTAAGACAGGAATTTGAACTCTAATACCAACTCCAAAAGAATAGAGGAATTTATCAAGAGCAACATTTCTTTCTGATAAAATATATTGAGAAGGATCGTTCCAATCAGTTCTTGAATTATAAAAATATCTTCTTAATCGAATCACATCAAATTTTTCAGTTTGGTATAACTGTAGTGGAGTTAAATTTTCTAAGATTTTTCTTGTATTTTCTTTGTAGTTAACTACGTATTCTTTTTCATTTCCAATTAGTTCTCCTAAGTTCAAATAACCTCCCCCTGCATCTAAGAATACAACGAACCAAAGGGTAGTCGGTTCAATAGGAAACCTAAGTTCCAAACTACCTAAGAGGAGGTGATTTACTCCCCCAAATTGATACCAAGGTTGTGGAAATTGTCTATCATTTCCATAATCATATCCACGAATTGTTTCGTATCCACCTAAGAAAAGTTTATCACTTCTTTCAAGATAGGGATTAGATTCTTTATTTTGTTTTTTATTGTAAGGAGTTGTTTCGTGAGTGAAGGTTAAAGATAATCGGGCTTCTAAGGTAATAATCCATCGCTTTAACTTATTATTTTTAATAAGTCCTCCAAATGTATAATCACCTAAGGATTGATAATTGGTAAATAGTAATTTATATCGATTAAAATGATCATCGCCACCTAAAATTTGTCCTACGGTTTCAATAGAGAGATCAAAAACAGAACCTTGGGTTGGATTTAAGTAATTATCGATAGAACTATAACTAATTCCATTGATCAAACTAGATTTAAACTGCCATCCTAAGTTACTTCTCTGTATAATGGAATTATCCACCAGTGCAGTGGGGCGCGAAATGGTAGACCAAGAGGGACTATATCTATGATAATGAGACCAATACATACCTAGTGCATGTCCTACTCCAATTCCTATGGTAAAAGCATTATAGTCATAAAAGGCACTTTCATATAAATCATAAGGGTCATTACTGATGTTTAAAGATGTGGTTTCTATGCGCTGAGAATTATACCCTCCGA
>JBEQAN010000180.1:0-3929 GCA_041640315.1 Leptospiraceae bacterium | reverse complement strand
CACCACTTGCAGCAATGCCATTTATATACACAACAACGGGTTTTTGATGTTTTAGTTCCATCAAAGCTTTATAAATTTTTTTTGTTGGTGCTACCTCTCCACCCGGACTATCAAGCTCAATCAATACTCCTAAGATATTTTTATTTTTTTTGATGCCTTCAATCCATTCCACTACGGTATTAGCATTGATTCCTTCAAGATTAAATTCATCATCATGTATAATTCCTTTTAATTTTAATTTTACAATTCCTTTTTGTGTTATATATTGAAACTCTACTACTTTTTTTTTAAATGTGGTATCTTTACCTTGAAATAAATTAAGAAAGGTTATAAAAAGAGAGAAAAATGAGATCAATAAAATGATCACAATTAAAATTTGATTTTTTCTTACCATATACAACCGATCTTTCTTTTAATTTTACAATAAAAAGAACTTTTTTAATTAAGATTCGATTGATTGTTAAATCTATTATAAAAACATTGAATTATAAATTCTTTTCATTGTATTCTTTTTATTGGGAAAATGAAAAATTTAAAGAAAAATGAGTGAATTTATTAGTAGAATTAGCCGAAGGTTTTAATGGGGTGGAATTATGGAAATAACAAGTAAACAACTTTTAACATCAGCTCAAAGCTTTATAAGAAGAAAGGAATTACATCCGAGATTCAATGAAAATAAACCAAATGAAAAGAATGTAGTTCATAATCAAAATCAAAAGATTTCACAGTATCAGGACCTTTTAAAAGATATTCAATTTTTATATACAAAGGAACAAGCAAGAATTTCTTATTTAAAAAATAGTCCAGAACTTATCAATGAAACATTGAAATTTAACAATGAAATCCTTTTTCCCGAGATCTTAAATGGCACCTTCAACAAAGAAGAGTTAATAAAACTAACAGAAAAGAAAATCGAAGATTTAAAATTAAAACTAAAACAAATTGAAATTGAACAAGAAAACTTTTTTGCAGCAAATTGGATATCACCTAAGGATGTCCACTTAGATGCATCACATGTTAATATTTCTAAATTAAACCCAGATAGAGTCAATCAACTTACCAGAAATCAATTTATTGGTTAGTTGAAAAAATTCCATGGAACCCCACCCCATAAGATCTTTAAAAAACATATATGAATTTATTGATAAACATAATTATAAAATACATAAACTTGTTGTAGTTACCAAAACCCATAAGGCAGATTTAATTCAGCTTTTATATGATTATGGACATAGGGATTTTGGAGAAAATAAATATCAAGAGGCTAAGGAAAAATTTCCGCAGGTAAAAATTAAACCAGAAGATCCCTTAATAGGTCATCATATTGGGCCATTACAATCTGGGAGTGCAAGAAATATACCAAGTGTTTTTACTTGGGTTCATGGAGTTGGATCCTTGAATGCTTTAAAACATTTAGCGAAATCCGCTAAATTAAAATATGAAACCTTAAATATAAAAACGTATTACTTGATTCAATTAAATTTAACCAAAGAAAGTTCCAAATTAGGGGGAATGTATCTTGAAGAATTTGAATCCTCAATGAATAAAAATCCAGAACTATTCATTGAACATGAAGGCCTTATTTGGCAGGGTTTTATGACTATGGGACCATCGGACGGCGATCCCATCAAAACGAGAGAAGTTTTTAAACAACTAAGAATGATTCGTGATAGATATAAACCGGGAGGAGATTTAAGCATGGGAATGTCTGGAGATTGGATTATAGCCTTAGAAGAGGGTGCTACCATCTTAAGAATTGGTTCATTAATTACTGGTGAACGAAAATAATTCCTTTTTTTAATTTACAAAAAACATTCCTTTTTTTACATTTACTTATAGATGAACCAAAAAACAGAAGTAAATTCCCAAACTACAAATAATAATGTTTTACAACCAAATGAATCGGTTTCTCAAAAAACCTTTGAACCACAGTCCATCCTCTTAAAAGAACATAGTATCATCAATCAATTAATCCTTATTCATCAAGGCGAAATTGCTTATATTGAACCAAATAAAAAAGATTATATTTTAGTATTACCAGTAAAAAACTTTATCCTTGGTTTTTCTTATATTGTAAGTGGTAAACCTTTTCCCTTTAGGGTTATAACTACTAAACAAAGTATTGTAAGTGCTTTCCCCGTTTCCAATTCTAAGGGGATTCAAAATATAATCTTAGGAAAATTAAATATTGCATTAATGGCATTAAATTCCATGCAAAAAGAAACTACCTATGGTTTTAATTTTTTTAAAAAATACGAAGATTATTTTTCTTTGCTAAATAGCTTAGTGAATAATCTTTCCATCATATTTTATAAATTTCAACCATCTTTATTGAATCAATTAAATAAAGATGAGGCTGTTGATAAAAATCTTATTAGAATTAAATCGATCATTGATAATTTTAATGATAAAAATCAAATTCCCAAAATTCTTACAAAAAATTGGCTTTTACAAAATCAATATGTAGAAAACTATTTTATTAATTTTGATTACGAAGAAGGGATTTTTGAACAATCATTATTACAAAATTTAACATCCCTACCCATTGAACTACAATCCAATATCATTAAAACAAACTTAAAAATATTAGAAATCATGGCTCAAAAATACTATAAAATTCAGCAATCTCTTTATAATGAATTAGAAAATCTTTTGAACCATATCCATTTAGATTTAGATTTTTTAATGAAGGGAGATTACGCTTTAACTGAGAAGCTCAATATAATTTTAGATTTATTTGATTCAAGAGAAATGGAATTACCAGTTCAAGAATTAAATGATTCATTGGAATATACATTAGAAAAATTAGAACAATTAATCTCTAATTATAGTAAAGTATTCTATAAAAAAATTACACCTCCTTCAATCTATACAAAAATCAAATCCAAACTTGAATCTTTTAATCAAGAGAAAAAAGTTACTGTAGCCAAAGAAGAGACTTCAAAAATTGAAATAATCAAAGATCATGAATCCATCTTCGAAGATTTAAAAAATAGCGCCGAAAAAATCATGCAATATTGCGAAATTCCACAACAAGATAGAGGAAATGTTTTAAAATCTTTAAAAGCTTTAAGGAGTTTAAAAAACCCTCTCGAATCAGATCCAGATATAAGAAAATTAAAAAAACCTGTCCATGATGTCTTTTGGAAAGCATATGAAAAGGCTTTTTTAAAATTTAGAAATTCAAGAGGGAACGTGCCAAAATATATTTCTTTATTTTTACTTTATGGATTTTTTGATGAAAATTTTTTAGAACCTAAACATATCATAGAATTATACGATCTTGTTGATACAACGGATTCTGTAAACAGCGAATTTTCAATTCTAACCACCATAGATTGGTTGAATCTGATCTATGAAAAAAAAGAAACCCCCTCTATCAACGAAGTAGGACAATCTTATTTTGAAGTTTTAAAACAGGAACATCCAGTAGAATCGAAAAACATAAAAAAGCTGGAACAATTTCCTCCAGATATTGATTCGCCAGAAAGAAGGATTCAACACGAAATTAAAAATTTTATCACATCAAATTCTAAGCTTGTCTCTGGATCTCCCACTACTTATTTTGCAGTATTAACGAAATTTCATTTATTAGCACCTAAGATAAGCGATATTTTTGTAACAAGAGAAAAAATAAGCCAAGAATTAAAACAACTCCTCGAAATAGATTTCTCAGCTTTTTATAGAGAAATGGTTCTTAATGACGAACAAAAGAAAATTTTTAAAGAATTTATCTTGGTCAATGTTTACCCCCATATGATATTAATGCCAACTGGGGGAAATCGTTCCATGATGTGGCAAGAGTTAGAAGACTTCAGAAAAAAAGATTCTCCCGCGAGATTCTGTTTTCCCATATTCTGTACTGGTGATCTGGCTAATATGATAATTGAAGCAACAGGAGCCTTCCGATGGGAAATCCAAAAAACCAT
>JBEQAN010000179.1:0-3938 GCA_041640315.1 Leptospiraceae bacterium | reverse complement strand
TTGCTTCATCAATTCGATTTCGGTAAGTCCTTAGTAATTAATTATAGTAATGATATTTTATAATAAAATATTATTTTTTAATAAAATCTTATTCCTCCTTATTTTAATTATTTTGATATTAATTAATTATTATTATGAATTTATGAACCGTTTTTTTTTCTATCTTATTAATTTATCGATACTGACAATAATTTATATTTATTTTTATTTTCTGTATGATAAAATTAATAAAGAAAAAAATCAACTAGATAGCATAAAAGAAAATCTTAATAAAAAACAAAAAGAATTAGAGAATTTAAAACAAAGAATTGAAAATGAACTTAAGCTGGCAAGAAAAACACAAAGAAAGTTGATCCCGCAAAGAAACTTCGAGCATTTAGAATATAAATTTCTTATAAAGTATGTACCAGCCATTCATATAGGAGGGGATTATTGCGAAGTGTTTGAAATCGATAAAGATATTTTTGGCTTTGTTATTGCTGATGTATCGGGTCATGGAGTATCTTCTGCTTTAATTTCCTCTATGATAAAAATTATCTCTAGTCTAACCAAAGATTTATTACTTGAACCGCATATTTTTTTAAAATACGTAAATTATTATTTGTATGATATGTTTGCTGGTCATTATTTAACCATGATGGGAGGAATTATAGATTTAAAAAATCATATGATGAAAGTTTCAAATGCTGGTCATTGTTATCCCCTGATTATTGATAAACAAAATCATGAAATAAAAAAAATAGAACTTCAAGGTATGTGTATGGGGATTACTCCAGATTTAGATTTTAATATTTTAAAAATGGGTATACCAAAACACACAAGAATTTTCTTTTTTACCGATGGATTATTTGATTTTCTTATCAATGAAGAAGAAACATATGGAGAAGATCGTTTAATTGAGAATATTTATAAGAATATCTGTTATGATCAAGAAAATTTTTCTAAACATATATTATTAGATGTATTCAAATATCGATATGATCATAACTCTGATGATATTGCTATGTTATTAATTGATAGATGTTAAATAATAGTATGTAATATATTTTTTAATTCAGGTGACTCAAGTATTTGTAAATGGGAAATTCCATTGATTACGAATATATTTTCGTTTTTTATAATTTCATCAAAAAAAGAGAGACTTTCTTCTTCGACAATCCCATCGCCTAACCAAGAGGACCATACATAATGATTAGTAGAAATTAGTGAATAAATTTTATAAATATTAAATAACTTCAATATTTTTTTTTCTTTTTCCATGTTTTCAATATCAATTAAAAAGTTTTTGTCATATTCATTGACAATTTTAATCTTGGGATTTGTAAGAATTTTTAATAATTTTATGCTTTTTAAAGAATCGTATTCAAATCCAACACCAGCCCAAAGGATTAATCTTTCTATTTTTATACCTAATTCTGGAGAAGATATCATAATGATTTTATCAATTTTATTTATTAAATTTTTATAATTATTTATTAATAAACTTCTTAAAATATAATTTCCTGTACTAAAAGCAATGATATTAACAGTTTTATTAGTAGTACTTAAAATTTTATCAAGGATTTCTATTGTTTTTATGGTATTCTCTTCTATACTTAAAAAAGGATTAAATTGAAATTTGAAGGGATAATGATTTTGTTCTAATAATAATGGTTCAATGGATGTTTCCCAAAGTATTTCACTACTTATTAAGGGTGGGAATAAAATATAAATCTGGTTGTTATAGTTAAGTTTTAGTTCTTCATCGATAGTGAAAAAATCAAAGATACGATCTTTTGCTTTTACATATACCTCTTGGTTTTCCATTTTTAGAATATTACTTGTATAAAGGGATTGGATATGAATATCATTAAAAATAGAATCCATAAGAGTTGGTTCAAAAGCATTTATAAATTTCGTTATATATCTTAAAAACTCCGAAAATATGTATAATAAATTTAAAAGGGTTTCTTTGGAAAAATTTTCAAGTTCTTCTAAGGACTTTAATAATTCCTCGATATTAATATTTACAAAATAATTTTTAATATTAGGATGATCGGTAATATCGATTAATTGCTTTTGTGTAAATATTATAGTTTTTCTAATAAAATCTCTTAGTTGGAAAAAAAACTCTTCTGTTAACTCTCCCAAAACCAAAGTGATATCTTGTTTTAAATTGTTCATCATTCTTAGATATATTTTAATTATAACAAATAAAAAAACAAGTGAAATTTTTTTTGATTCAGGTTTATAAGAATTTAACTCAAAAATAGATTTTACAGGTAAATCATATCTTAGAAATTTATTCTTAAATGAATGAATTAGAAAATTCCACAACTCTTACAAAGAATTATAAAATTGAAATAAGAAATTTAAGGCTTCAAGATTACGAAGAACTTAGGGATTTGATGAAACTTTGCTATAGAGGAAGTGGTCCTGGTAATGCACCATGGACAAAAGAACAAATCAAAATATTGTTAAATAAATTTCCGGAAGGTCAAATCATAATTACTGTGAATAAAAAAATTGTAGGTTGTGCCTTAGCAATTATAGTAAATTATAAATATTTTGGAGATGATCACAATTATAAAGAAATTACTGGAAACTATACCTTTAGTACCCATGATCCACAAGGGGACGTTCTTTATGGAATTGATATCTTTATCCATCCAGATTTCCAAGGAATGAGGCTTGGTAGAAGATTATATGATGCGAGAAAAGAATTATGCGAAAATTTAAATTTAAAAGCTATAGTCATTGGTGGAAGAATTCCTAATTATTATAAATATGCAGATGTATTAACCCCAAAGCAATATATAGAAAAAGTAAAATCTAAGGAAATTTATGATCCAGTCCTAACATTCCAGCTCTCGAACGATTTTTATGTAAAACGGATTGTAAAAAATTACCTTAGAGGCGATTTAGAATCAAAAGAATATGCCATAATTTTAGAATGGCCAAATGTTTATTATAATCCAGAAAAAAAATTATTTAACCGATTAAAATCTGTTGTTCGTGTAGGTCTAGTTCAATGGCAGATGCGAAATTTCGAAGAATTGGAACATTTAGTGGATCAAGTAGAGTTTTTTGTCGATGCTGTGAGTGATTATGGAGCTGATTTTGTTTTATTTCCAGAGTTTTTTAATGCTCCCTTAATGCAAAAATTTAATCACCTGGAAAAATACGAAGCAATAAGAAGACTTGCAGATTATACAATTCCTCTAAGAGATATATTTATTAAGTTTGCCTTATCTTATAATATCAATATTATTGCAGGAAGTATGCCTATTTTAGAAAATAATAAGCTCTATAACATCTCTTATTTGTGTAGAAGGGATGGTTCTTATGATTCTTATAAAAAAATTCATATTACGCCAGATGAAAGAAATACATGGGGATTGGTGGGGGGAAATGAAATCAAAGTTTTTGATACCGATTGTGGTAAAATTGGTATATTGATTTGTTATGATATTGAATTTCCAGAACTTTCGAGGTTACTTGCTGATCAAGGGGTTCAAATTTTATTCGTTCCCTTTTTGACAGATACACAAAATAGTTATAATCGTGTTAGAATTTGTGCACGTGCGAGAGCTGTAGAAAATGAATGTTATGTAGTGATTGCTGGTTCAGTAGGAAATTTACCAAAAGTCGAAAATATGGACATTCAATTTGCTCAATCTGCTGTATTTACACCTTCTGATATTTCTTTCCCCACTAATGCCATCAGTGGGGAAACAACACCTAATACAGAAATGACGTTGATTGTAGATTTAGACTTAGATTTATTAAAGGAACTTCATATCCATGGTACAGTTACAAATCTCTTAGATCGAAGAAAAGATTTGTATGAGATAAAATGGAAAAATAAAAGAAAAAGAAAAAAAAATTAGTCTAAAATTTCATAAATTATATTTATAAATTCTTCTGATATTTTGTTAAATGGATTTTGTCGATGAATT